>NZ_CAJODJ010000007.1:0-52392 GCF_905233225.1 Methanobrevibacter sp. UBA212 | reverse complement strand
AAAATTTTGATTCTCTGTCCAACAGAAGTATAACAATGTTATTAAAATCATTGAAAATTTAAAATTCTGGAAAAAACTACTTAAGTTTCGGTGCATGTCAAAAAAACGAAACCTTTATATATGATATTATACATAAATGTTACTGCACTACAAATTATAGAAATAATTTAACCACATCATTAAAATTGAATTTGAATCCGGACTCTGTACGAACTCTTTAACATTGGAGGCTGATAAAAATGACACCACAGGTAAAAACAACTACTGCATGGAGCGTAGTATTCTTTTAGACCATACGGTTGCTTAATCTATGATATTTCAACCCCCGATTAGGCAACATCTTGAATTGATTTGCATTTCCCAGACTATCTTATCGACTATTTACACCGCTAGATATTCTCGATTTGTAACCTACACAGACCGTCAGGTTCTTAAAATTTAAACTATCATCATTTAGAGGAAATAAAATGGAAATAAAGAGAAATATTAATTTGAACATTAAAAAGACTGTCGAAAACTCCGTATGCGGAAATGAAGAGTTTCATTTCTATGTGGATGAACTAACATCCAATAATTACATGCCGACTTATGCGGGCATGGCCGATGAAAAATACGCATTTGATGAAATGGGCGATGAATTCTTTGAATTTTTAGCTCAAAAAGCCGATGAGGATGGAATCTACATCCGCCTTGTATATGCAACTGCCAGTGAAACGGATGGCGAAGCTGTATTCCAGCTGGAATATGGTGAGGCCAAAGAGGAATACAGGACCGAAGACATTGATGATGTCCTGGTGTTTGAATTTGCAGACTATGGAATCAAAGTGAAGGGAAACGAGGTGACCTTTGGCGCAACAATCGAAGGAGGTTGCGGACATACTCCCTACTTTGCCGAATTCGGATCAAAGAAAGCCAGTGAAGATTTTATTTCACTTGAAAATCCTTTGAACAGAAGGATAATATCGATTATGGAGGGGATGATATATGATTAACAGTTTCATATCAGTTTTACAGCTGGTCCTGATATTGATTTTGGCCTGTGTACTGCTGTACATATTGCTGATTAAGGGGGACAACAACAGGAGTTCCTATTTCATGTTTATAATAGATTTGTGCATGTTGTGGATGGTATTGATTTAAAGAGGTTCTATGCTGATTGATTGGGTTAGATATTCACAAGAGGTCGTTGAATTTTTAAATGTTGAAACGCTGAAGAAGATTGACTATGGAATTTTGGACTTATCCAAAATCAGGAATCATGAGCTCAGGGAAGTTCTTGTCTTCCTTGAAGAGCTTTTAACCATGGAGCTGAAGGTAAATTACCTGGAAAATGACACCGGGCTTTTCAGGGTCCATGTTGTTGGGGGCAAATGTTATTATAAGGAATTCGGATATGTGATTGAAGCTGATTCTGTATGCGAGCTGAAGGAATTGGTTTTGGCAGAAGACAGAATATGGTATGTGTTTGATGAGATTATGGCCTGTAATTATTTGGGGAGCGCTTCTCCTTGAATAATTAACATTTTTCAATGGACAGGGATGTTGAAAATTAAAGATATGGGGGTTAAATATGAAAACATGTCCTAACTGCTCCAAAGGATTAAACGGGAGCTTTAAATACTGCAACGGATGCGGTTCTAATTTGGAAAGTGGAGTTATCGGAGACTTCAAAACAGATTATCTGAATGTATTCAAAATCAATGATGAATTTGTCTACCTTTTCTCAGTGAAAGGAAGGCAGATTGTACTGAAGGCAAATTCAATCGATGATTTAAGGGAATTTGTCAAAATCAAGAGGTTCCCATGGAGGGAGCCGGAAAGAAACCTGTTGGAACATGAGGTGTCACTGACAAAACCGGCAAATGATGATTATGGGATAATAGGCGTCACAACGCTTGAGAGAAATCCCGAATATTCAAATCTTGATAAGCTATTCAAGTAATCACGCTGACTGCTGTTTAAGTGGGTTTTTATTTGTTCATATCATTTCACCTTTTAAATTCACTCCTTAAATTGCTTTTCCCACTTAAACAGTACAAAATTATTTAACTAATTTTAAACAAAAATTATGAACAGTTATGATAAATGAGGTTATGATAAACAGACTGGATGAACTTATTGGAGACTATAACACTCCTTTTTTCAATTACCTGCTTTACTCTTATGACTTGAGCCTGAATGAATGTGAAAGCATAATCGATGAGCTGAAGGAGGACATCAGCTCAAGCAAGGTCGTCTCTGACAATATGGTGTCCACTCTGGATGCATATTTCAAGTCAAAAGTCGCAGATTTGGAAAAGCGGGAAAAGCTTAAATATCTGGATGGCCTCATTAGCGAAGACAATGACTTTTACATTAAATACCTCAAGAGATATGAACTGCCTGCCGATGACATCGCACTGATTCGAGAAAGGGTAGAGTCTAAAATCATCGAGGAAAACATAACAGACTTTGAAATCAAGAGATACCTTGAGTACTACTTTTCAAATTCCCTAAAGCAGATTTCCTACATAAACGATCTGAACGGCATTGTCGGAAACAATTACGATACCCTTCTGATTCAAAACCAGAAGAAGACCTATCCGATTTTAAGGGACAAAGACATTGTAGATATAGTCTTTGCCATTCATGGTGAAATCATAGAAGCCAGGGAATTTAAAAACGGCATCAAGAATGAATTCAAAAGGCAGTGCATGATTAGAAGTGAGGACAAAAAGGCGAAATGCAGGAAAAACCTCAACAGGTTTGTTGTTGACAGCGGAGACTCATTTTCAAAGCTGGTGAAATTCAAGGGCCTTGAAAAAAGGGACGGTGAGATAATAGTTTCGCAAATCATGGATGACATCTCAAAAGGTCTCGTTCAGCCCGAAATGATTGACGGTGTTTTTATAACCAGACGTTTCAACGATTACAATGAGAGACAGTAGCGTTTTTACTTTCCTGAAAAGTAAGTATGAAGATTTATATGACCTGTGCACGGTCATGGAAAAACTGATTGTTCTTGAAAGATATGGCCTAGCCATGGCTGTAGCCAAGATAATCCTTGATCTATTCTGCCGCCAGACAAAAAGGGAGCTTGTCTTCACGATTGATGTTTTCAATGATGATTCACTGTCACTGAGTCGAAACGATTTGGAAAGCGTCCACAAAATACTTTTTGATTATATCTATAGGGACTATTTTGTCGGCCTTGATGAGTTTTTAAGGGTCGACTATGAATTTGATTTCACGTATTTGGGCAGCAATCCAAGAATAACCAATGATGACGTTTACCTTATAGTCGACAATCTCGAGGTTAATTCTGTAGCTCCGGCCCTGGTGGGTCTTGAGGGTGATGATTTGATATCCATGGAGGGCCTGGACGCAGAGGATAAGAAGAGGACCTTGGATATGGTTGAGGAAAATCTCAATCAGTTCATAAGGACTCATATCCTTACCCTTGATTTGTTTGACAGCGAGGGAAATCCCATTTCACGGCCGCTTAACTTTGAGGCAGTCAGAAAAGCCGACAGGTGTGCCGTTCGAGAGATTCCCCCTGATGTAGAGCTTGATGAATTTCAGAGGGATGCGGTGGAATATGTCGGAAAGCCCCTGGTGATCAATGCGGGACCCGGTGCCGGAAAAACAAGGGTGATTATTGAAAGGGTGCTTTATCTGATTGAAAACGGAGCCGAACCCGAATCGATACTTGTTATCACGTTCACCAACAAGGCCGCCGATGAGCTGAGGGAGCGATTCAAAAAGGACACCAAGCTGGAGCTCAACGTCATAAACCAGATGAGGATAAGCACAATCCACAGCTTCTGCAGGTCAATCCTATCGGATTTCTGTGACATTCCATATAATCTGCTTAAGAGGGAATCCGAAAGGAACCTCTTTTTCAACAAGCACAGAGGGGACCTGGGCTTTACGGGTCCGGCATTTCTTCGAAACTACGAATCCGGACAGGTCCTAAAAAAATATGAGGAATATGCATTGTTTGAGGTTGACTCAAAGGCGCTTATAGAATATATCGAATCGAAGTACCGGCCAAGCGAGGAATACCTCGAATATATTGACGAGTATTACCAAACACACTCTCACAACCAGTATCCGACAAAAAAGGAAATCAAGGCAAGGCACTTTTCATGCGATGTCTACAAGGCGCGTTACCTGCAGATTGCCAAATCATACCGGGACTGGATTGAGCTTATGGAGACAGAGCATGTCTGCGACCAGAATTATCTTCTCATCAAGGCACTGGAGATACTTTCAGATAAGGACAACCTGAAGCAGGTCCAGTACCGAAATGTCCTGATTGACGAGTTTCAGGACACCGACGCCATTCAGATGCAGATATTCGAACACTTAAGAAGCATTTCAGACACCTTCACCGTTGTCGGCGATGCGGACCAGAGCATATACTCCTTCAGGGCGGCAAATCCGAAATTCTTCAACGACTATGCCAAAAGCGATGAGTTTGAAAACAGGATACTTGTAAACAATTACCGCTCGACTTCAGACATAGTCGAGTTCAATGAAAGGTTCATAAGCCCGAAACGTTCAAATCCCAAGGATTTAAAGGCGGTCAACGAATCCAAGATGCCGGTCTACATGCTTGAAAACAGGAAGGATGATGAATACCGAGGAATTGCATATATTGTCAAGAACCTGAAAAGCTCCGGAAAGATCGCCAAATACAGTGATGTCTGCATTCTCTTCAGAAGCCACAAGGACAAAAAGGACATCCTCGAGGAATTCGAAAAGGAAAACATCCCATATTACCTTAAGGGAATTGACGATCTGATTTATCAGGACGAGGTGAAGGCTGTGCTTGCCCTTCTTTGGTATATGCTTCCCTTTGACCCGACACGCATTGCATATTACGGGGATGGGGGCCAGTGGATAAACCTCTCGTCATTCACTGATATCTACTATGAATCCTCAAAGGTCTTCAGGCTTTCAGCCAAAACCCAGGACATCCTCAACGACATCGAACGCAGGTTCCATGCAAATGTCGTAAGCGTCAAAAGCAGTTTCAAGCCCCTTGATTCCTCCTCAAGATCATCATCGATAATGGACGTGGTCAGGGACTTTGCAGACGATACCCTGGAGGAGATATTCAGCAGGGTCGGACCGGTTGATTTGAGCACGTTTTCACGAAGCGAGCTTGCAGGAATCGGAATAATTGACGAGCATGACCTTGACTTCTTTTCGGATTTAAACGAGCTGAAATCATCCCTTGGCGAGGTGAGAATGTCCTGCCTTGAAGTCTTCTATGAGCTTATAAGGATAACAGGCTTTGCAGATGAGCTTTTCTCAAGAAGCGACTTTGAAGCCAAGAAGGCGGCCCTCAACCTTGCGCTGATATCCGAAATAATCTCGGATTATGAAAACATCATGGGAAAATACGACCTTATCGGACTTTTCAATTATCTCTACCGTTCGCTCAAGTACTACTCATGTCCGATCAATGAGGAGGAGGACAACTCCCAGAAGGTCCATATCATGACTGTCCACAAGGCAAAGGGCCTTGAATATCCCGTGGTGATAACCGCTTCAATCAAGGACAGAAGCTTTCCTCTGACATTTTCCCCTCAGAGGAAGAATCATGTATTCAACAACTATCCTGTCTATCCGACCCCAAACAGGTTTTTGAAATACAAGATATCTGAAAAGATGGAGCCCTTCGAGTTCGACCGTGAGGAGGAGAGGGTGGTTTATGTTGCAAACACCCGTGCCGAGGAGCTTTTGATACTTTCGACAGTACTTCCAAGGACAGGAAGCAGAACCCCTCAGGTGCTCAGGGATTATGAAGATGGTCTGGTCAAAATCGAGCCTTCCGATGTATTTGACATGAAAAAAGTCACATCCCACATGGTCAGGGACACCAATCTCTTCAACCAGATTGATTTTGAAAACATCCTGGAGGATTACCTGTTCTGCCCGCTGAGGTACAACCTCGAAAGCAACCTCAAGTTTAAGAATCCCAAAAACATCGACAAGTTCATCGACTCAAAGCTCAGGATAATCGTCAACAGGCTGCACAATGAGAATTTCATGACAGAATGGGACAGAAACGCCATTGAAAACCTTGTATCTGAGGTCATCAAATCATACTCATTCGCCTCCGGTGAAAAGAACTTAAAAAAGCTCTTCAATCACTTTGCCGACTACTGGCAGGACTACGGCAGGAACTTTGACGTCATAAGGACATCCCATCCGGTAAGCCTTGAGGTTGGGGGATATGACATAAACGGCGTCATAGACCTGATGGTGAGTGACGGTGACGGCGTGAGCCTGGTTCACTTTATCCGCACACGTGACGAGATGAAGAACTACCATTCATTTTACATGGATCTTCTGGGCTATTATGCGCTGGCGCTTAAGGAAAGGGAAGACGTTGATGTTGAAAACCTGATGCTTTATGTTCTCGATGAGGGAAAGCTCTATGAAAGGGAATTTGTCAAAAGCGAATTCATTTTGGAGTATTTGGCAAGTGTCGTCGACAACATATCCGAGGATAACTACTCCAGGCATTACGTAAGCTGTGGGGAGTGCGAGTTCAACGGTCTCCTGTGCCAGAACAGCAATCTATTTAACTGACTGTTTTTAAAATATATCTTATGAGCTGCAATATTCCCAGTGAACTTGACTGTGAGGCTTCAGGCAACCTCGTAAGGATTTTCATTGATGGACTGTCCACGTATTGGATTGGCCGTGACGATTCGTTTTTTGAAAGAATAGATGAGGATAATCTCAATCAGGAATTGCGCATCAAGCACCTTAAAAAGGAAATGCAAATCAAAAACACTCTGGATGATGGAATTTCCCTTTTCAAGTCACAAAAATACGGTAAAGCCATTGAAAAGCTTGATGAAGTGCTTTTTTATGACCCCGAATACGGCGAGGTATTGCTTTTCAAGTCATATTGTCTGTGTTGCCAGGGCCATTACGTCAAGGCATTGAGGCATTACAAAAGAGCGGTCAGGGCCTGCGAATCCCTTAAGGACATCGAATACCACAAGGCCCTTTTGGCAAAGGCAAATGATGAAAGGTCCAACTTTCCCAAACTCAAACAGAACATCTATGCAGGAGATGAGCATTTTGCAAGGGGCGAGTATCAAATGGCCATTGAAAGCTACAGCAGGGCCCTTCAGGATTCCTCCAGATTCAAGCAGAAGATATTGTCAAAGCTTCTAAACAAGAAGGCAACCGCCTATCTGAAATTGGATGATTTCGCCGAGGCGCTTGAATGCTTTAAAGAGTCTCTTGATGTTGAAATGAGCGATTACGCAATCTTCGGCAGGGGAATTTGTGAATACGAATTGGATTTGGATATTGATTCTGGGTTTCGAGGTTTTCTGGAGATTTCAAAGCGCCAGATGCTGAAGCAGGCTTCGGTTTTAAAGGACCTCGGATATCATGGGGATTCTATGAGAATCCTGAAGTTTCTACGTGAAAATCATTTCAAAAAAGATGAGATCTACAAAAAGATGATGATGCTTATGGATTAGCCTTTCCTGTTATCCTATTTTTTCACTGCATTTCAAGAATATTAAATATACGTTTCATTATTTTAGTAAAAAATCTATTGTATACACTTTTAATCAAGTCTTCCTTTAATTATTTTGGAAGTTCGATCGGGTCGTCATCAGCATGGATTTCAGCAGATATTTCGAATGTGCCGTCACCGGATCTGATTTTAATGCATTCAATGTTTTCCTCAAGGCCTTCAAATTTGGCCATGAATTCTATTAAATCCTCTTTTTTGATGGAATATGAATATTTCCTAATTTCAGGACTTTCATCCTCTTCTGTTTCTTCCTCTTTGAGGTGCTGTGAGAGAAAACTGCTGCATGTGAAAATGTCTGTGAGATAATATTTGTCAGAAATCTGATTTTTTTCTATCAGTTCGCATTCCATCAGTGATTCTATTGCCTCTTTCGGGTTATCGAAATGATTATAGAGTTCTTCAGGGCTAAATTCGCATCCAAAACCGAAAATGTCAATTATTTCATTCAATGTTTTTGCAGTATCATTCATACTTGAATATAGGATTTTTTTGTTTAAAAACATTGGCAATACTGTGGTTGAATACAACAAATTTAAATAGGATTAAAATATATTATTTAAATGAGGAAACATATCTCATGTTTTCTTTTAAAAAACACAATATATGTTATCAGTATTAAACGGATTATTGCCTGGTTTTACATGATGGCTGGGCAATATTAATACTGTTTTTGGATTCTTTTTTTATATTAAGGCGATATTGATGGATGATGAAACATTGAAGATATTTGCTTACGTTAATATTTCCTCTTATAGGGTCAGAAGCGTAAAGGCACTGAAAGGTGAGGTCAAAACTCCAACGGATATTGCAAGGGATGCAGACATCAAGCTTAATCATATCTCCAAGGTTCTCAGTCAGCTCAAGGACTGCGGCGTTGCGGTCTGTCTGAATGAGGAGGCATACCGTGGAAGAAAGTACAAGCTGACCGTCGTTGGAGAGGAAATCGCAGATCATCTTGACAATTTGGGGGATTGAAATGAAATTTTCAGGATTCATGAACGTGTATCTTTTGGATGACATGAGCTGGGAGTACCAGTTCGCCGACAGGTCACTTAAGGCTGGGACACTTGAGGAACTGGAGCTTCTGGTAAATCTGTACGGATTGAAATGGAATATTCTCGATGAGAATCTGGCAAAAGAATCCCTAGAAATCGACAGGAATAATCACACCGGCTTTTTAAATGTCTATTTCAAAGATGATGCATGGTATTACAGGGGTTCGGATTTAAAGGCAACCAGCCTTCAGGTATTGAAGAAGAGGGTTCTGGCCAAGGGTTTGGAATGGAAGGAAACCGATAGTGACCTTGCCTATAAGACATGGAAACTGGACTTGAGACGCTTTGAAAAGTAATTCTTCTTTTTATATTTCCTTGTTTTTCAGTTTTTAGATGCAGTTTGCTTGATTTTAATTTTAAATGGTAATTTTTTTTGATTTTACGATAACAGGTAAAAAATTGTCTGAGTTCGTAAAATTGCTCCCGATTAAAACTTGATATTTTATATACTATGAGGGCCAAGTAATATACATTGATTAGGTCAAGTAATGATGGCTGATTTCTATTTGAAATGTTATTGATTATTTGATTTAACACCATTAATCGAGGTAAAAAAATGATTTCACAAGAAAAAAACGAAACTGTCTCCAATATTTTGAGTGATGCGGCTCAAAAGTCGTATGAGAAGATTAAAGCATTGATATTAAGAATATTCACATTGCTTAAAAGACAAAAAAATCAAAAAAATCTTAAGGAAGAGTTCTATGATTCCTATATAGATTTTGCAAGGAAATTAAAATCGGAAGGTTATGACAACGAATGCTACAATTATATGGCGATTTGTGAAATGTATTATCATTTGATGGATAGGCCTGATGAGTTAATTTCTTATGAAAAATTCTTCAATGATTTGTTCAATGCTTTTGATGATCTGTTATTATCTAGAATTAGCAAATCTGTTGCTTATGATGAAAAATATGATGAATTCCTATTGTATACTACAAAAATGCAAGAGTATTACTATAAGAATTTAGCAGTTCCTAGCAGGTCTTATGATGAGGAATGTTGTAATAAAATTATTTGCAGGTTATCCGGTGATTTTTGATGAAAAATGTTTTCTTAGACACTAATGTTATTATCGCAATAATATTTTTAATTAATTCTCATTATCTAAAAGCAAAAGAAGTATTTGAGTTATATCAGAATTATTACTGGTCAAATGGTGTTGTTAGAGAATTAAATCACCGATTTGGAGAAAAACAGATTAATCTAACTAAATTCTATATGGATTTAAAATTGTTTTTGGAAAATCCGGAAAAGGATTTGTATTCAAATAGAGATTTGTTAAATTTTGTAAAGAATCATTATTCAGAAAAATTGCTTGAAGACGCTAAAAATTCAATTGAACCATTTTGGAATAATTATATAGGTGTGGAATCAATGGTTCCGTTTTTCAATATTAAAACATCAATCGATTTTTGTTTGAATGATTTGAGAATTACCTGCATCGTGAATAAGCAAAAATTAGAAAATAAATTGGTATTGGCACCTCAAAGAAATGAAGATTATCCTCAAATTGATGCCATGCTTGAATCTTTTGGCGTTCATGAGGAGGACAGAAAAATCATATTGGACGGCCATGATTTTGCCTGTTTTTCCACACAGCCTGTTGATTTTGTAACATTCGATGACGATTGCTTCAATGGGGCAAAAAATATTGATTTGCTGTGCTTCAATTCAGTCAAGGGAAAATATGATTTCATGGCATCATGATTATATTTTTTCATTTGCCAACCAGTTATATACAATACGGAACATAATATCAATTAAGGTGATTAGATGAAGAGAAGTAAATTAATTTTTGCAGGTTTGATTCTCATTGTTTCAATCCTGTCTGTCGGAATGGTGATGGGAGTCTCCGATTCAAACAAGACAGACACAAAACTAAAGATAAAGGTCAAATCCCCTGTTCATGAAGGGGATAAGGTCAAAATAACATTGACTGATCTCAACAACACTACTATTGCAAACAAAACAATTAAGATAACCTTAAAGGATGAGGATAACGAAAAATACACCTATTCCATTGTCACTAACAAGAAGGGCGTTGCAAAGCTGAAGCTTGACATGGGTGCAGGCGAATATAAAATCAAATGCAAGTTCAAGGGTGACGATAAGTATAATCCCTGCAACAAAACCAAAAAGATAACCATTGAGGCAGAGGAATCCGACTATGATGAGGGTGCATTCTACAGCGAACAGGCCGGCAGGACAATATACTACGGAGAGATTCAGGAAGGCCCTGACGGCAACTGGTATCAGCATGTCGGTGATAACGAATGGGTCCGTGTATGATATCTTCCTTTTCAATCAAAAGGTTCTGATTTGAAAATTAAACATTTAAATTATTGATATGGCGGTAACGGCAATGTGCTCCATTCCATGTTGTCTGAGTCATGAGCCCTGCCGTCCTTTTTAATTTCTATTTTTACTTGCAGGTGTCTGATTTGAGTTTATACACAATGTAATAACAAAAACTTTATTAACAACATAGTCACATATATAGTATCATGAACGTAGAAGAATTACTTGGAAAATGTGAGATGCTGTCAGTTGACAAGGATTATGACGGCATCCTTAAATTATCACAGAAGGCCCTGAAATTGGATCCGGAAAATGTTGGAGCATTGTCATACAACGCAATGGCACTTTATTATCTTGGAGAATACCGCAGGACTCTGGAATGCCTCAACAGGATATTGGAAATTGAGGGCGAAAACGGCTATTTTGAATACTTCAAGGTAAAGGTGCTCATAAAACTCAACGTCAATGAGGCATACGACTTTTATGATGCCATAGGCAGTTACAGCCCCGACAAGAGTGTTACCCAATCCCTGGCCCATGCGCTGATTGATGCTGAGGAATATGATAAGGCCCTTGAATGCCTGGACATGCTGAATGAAACAAACTGGCTTTTCAGCTGCAGAATCATAGACGGCTACAAAAGGATTGAAAACCGCACCGGCAGAAATCTGAAGGACCGCTACGCCAGCGAGTTTCACATGTCCTGGATTGAAATGATAAAGTCCAGAAGCGACAGGGAAATATGTCCATTGTGCGGAGGGGATGACTTCAACAATCAGTTCAGCTTATGCAACAACTGCTGTGAAGAGATACAGATGAGCTCCCGGGGCACTCTTATCGAATGCGACGACCTTAAAGTGTATTACTACATCTGCGACAAGCTAGCTGTCCTCAAAAGGTTCCTGAAAGAACATGCCTTTTTGAAGAGCCTGCATGAGGAGATGGATTGCCTGGATGATGAGGAGTTCAATGCATTCATCGAACACCTCAAAAGCATTGGTTATATCGTTGAGGCATCCAAGGGATACATCTGGGACGGTGAAATCATGTCATCAACATGCGAAGCCGGAAAGTATGCCGCTCCAAGATGGCTGGCGTTTCCGGGATTCAGCTCCTGGACAATAGGATGGAGAATGGGTGCAGGAGAGGACTACTGCATGAACCAGCCATATCAGGGAGAGCTCTTCGCCAAGCTGTTTCCGGAACCTAAAAACTGGAAGTTCAACCCAAGAAATCCGAAATTTAAAAATCTGCCAAAATTCCCATTTATGGGAGCCGTATGGGATGAGGATGTAAATCCAAAGTACTCAAAGATAACTGATGATGCGATTGAAGTCAACGATTTCATCACTTTGGATGCTGAAGGCGAGTTTCGAAATGACGCACATCATTTCAATTCGATAGGTCATGCGATTCTCTTTTCAAAAATAGTCTCATACAACCGTAACCTTGACCCTTATAAGGTCACATTCGAGGAGCTCAAAAACGATTTCACCATAACCGACGAGCAGCTGGCCGAATGGGAGGTGTTCAAGTATACAGTTTGCCTTAACGCCACATACTACAAGTTCATGCAGGATGATGAGCTAAAGCAAAAGCTGTTGGCCACCGGAGACAAGTGCCTTGTCTATTCTTCAGATGACGAATGGGGAGGCGATGAAAATCTCTTCGGATTTGCACTTATGCAGGTCAGGGACGAAATCCGCAGATTATGCGAGCATGAGGACCTGATAGACTGGAGATACACCGAGTATCTCAAGTGCGCCTATCCCTACCTCAACCACAGAAGGGATCCCAACGACAAGCAGTCCGCCGAGTACAAGGTGATAGAATCAACACTGGTGGGATCATCAAGATATGTCCGTGACGCCAACCTCACTGAAGAGATTGTAGCAAAGTACAGGGCGGGCCAGATTATTACCGAAAAGGCATTTGTCGATGCCTCAAACAGAATCGGCGGCATGGTGACAACACACAGGTACCTGATACTGTCAGGATTCATGGGAGACCTCTCCGTCTTTGAGAAGGACACCAACTGGGGAATACACACAGCCAATCACGGCTCCAGATTCAAGGTTCTGGACGTATTCACCGTTGACGGCAAAACACAGATACTGCTTCTCCACCTTCCGGACGGATTTGAAGAGGTGTTTTCAAACGAGACAGACATCGAAAGGGAATTTGTCGAAAGGGAGCGTGAAAACTTTATAAATGATTTGAAACAAGATATCATTAAGGAGCTGGCCGAGGAGATATGGCTTGAGCGATGCAGCTTTCCGTTGGGAATGGATGAAAAAGGAAATTTTTACTAGGTGATAAAATGAAAGTTAAAGATGGAATAACAGGTTTGGTAGTGGGGGACGCACTGGGCGTTCCCGTCGAGTTTACAAGAAAGGAAGTGCTTGATGAAAATCCGGTAACAGGAATGATGGGTCATGGAACATATGACATGCCCAAGGGAACATGGTCTGATGACTCCTCAATGACCCTGGCAACCATGCAGAGCATAGTCCAGAAGGACGGCATCGACTATGGGGACATAATGAACGAGTTCAGCCTCTTTGTGCATGAGAGCAAGTACTGCCAGTATCATACATTCGATTATGGAAACACAACCATAAATGCAATCCTCAAGTTCGACAGGGGATGCAACGCTCTTGAATGTGGAGGGGCCGGCGAAAGGGACAACGGAAACGGATCATTAATGAGGATCCTGCCGATGGCATTCATTCCAGATATTGACTATGAAGTCATAGAAAACGTATCCGCACTGACACATGCACATGAAAGGTCAAGGATAGCATGCGTTCTCTACATTGAGATAGCAAGGTCAATGCTCAGTGAGGATTTGGAAATTTCCGAGCACATCGAAAGGGCATGTGAAAAAATAAGGAAGCATTATAAGGAATCAGACGAGCTTATTCATTTCAAAAGAATTTTTGAAAACGACCTGGATGAAGTTGAAAGCAGAGGATATGTCATGAAGACACTCGAATGTGTTCTCAACTGTCTTTTAACCACATCATGCTATAAGGATGCGGTTTTAAAGGCGGTAAATTATGGAAGGGATACCGATACCGTTGCAGCAATTTGCGGAGGCCTTGCAGGAATCTATTATGGTTTAGATGACATTCCGTCAGAGTGGATTGATGACATTCCTCAAATCGATGATGTATTCGGCCTCTGTGAGGATTTTGAAAATTTCTGTAAAAAAATAAGTAATTGATTAAAAAAAGAAAGGGAGCAATTCTTCATTTAATGGAGAATCTTCGAATTATTTTGTATCTCCGACAGTGTAGCACTTGGTGTCCTTTTCAAGGGCCTTTTCAATCTGGAACTGAATTATATTGTCGTAGATTTCCTCGCCGATTACAATGTCTGAAAACTCTTCAATCAGCTGGTCGAACTGTCCGCTTCTTCTCAAAAGATCGGCCTTTATTGCCAGATAATTCTTTTTTTCATCATCATCATATTGCAATTCATCAAACTGGTCGAGTGCAAGCTTTCTCATTTTTACAGCATTCTCATCGTTTTTGTCATCACAGTCCCATGCGCAGTGAAGCAGATTGAAAAAGCATGCTGTGCTGTTTTGCTCTTCCTTGGCTATGAGGTAAGCCCTGTAGAATTTTTTTGACAGTTTTCCAATGAATTCGATTCCGTCACAGGTCATGTATGATTCGCTTTTAAGGAATTCTTCGGTTATTTTTGTTTCCCTTCTGAAAGTTGGGGCAACGTATCCGCAGTGGGGACATTCGAGAACCCACATGAACATGGTGGACCTTTGCATCTCTGCAGGTCTGAGGTCAAGGTCAGGATAATCCTGGGTGTTTGTGCTTGACAGCATTGGCTGCGGTGACAGTTTTCCACAAAGTGGACATTCTTGGTCTAAATCTCTTATGATTGTCATAGACTTACAATGTTTGGATTGGTATTTAAAGTTTTTGTATATATTGTATGTGTAATGTGATACAAAATGTTCCAAATCAATATTTTATACACAAAATAATAACAAAGTATATTAACAACTTATTAACAATATATTAAATAAGGTCAAAACCATGACCATTGAAATTAAAAAACCATCATAGGTGATAAAATGTTAAAGGAAAAGCTATTGGATGAAATAGAGTATATATACAATATAGGCGATCATGAAAGACTGATTGGAAAATGCGATGAACTTTTGAAAATAGACGAGGACAATCCTGCTGCACTCAACTACAGGGCGATTGCGCTTTACTACCTCGGAAGGTATGATGAATCCCTAAAGCTTCTTGACTACAACCTGAAGCTCCACCCAACCAACCCTTACGTTTTAAACAACAGGGCATTGGTATTCATTGCCCTTGAAGATTATCAAAAGGCATTGGAGTGCTGTGAGGAAGGCCTCAAATACATGGACTTTGACTGGCTGCAGAAAAACAAGATCGAAGCGCTGATTCATCTTGGAAGACGTGACGAGGCATATGAGTTTTACAAAACCGTGGACATTCCGTTTTATACCTTTGAGGAAGCCCTTGAAAACTGCGGCATAATCCAAAAGGACGGCATTTTCGAAAGGATGGAAGTGCTTTTGGGTGAGAGGAATTTTGAGGAGGTTCTCAAGATCTGTAATGAGCATGAGGAAAGCGAAAGGATTCTTGAATTCAAGCTGGTGTCACTGCACTGCCTTGACAGGTATGATGAGGAATTGGAATGCGTCAACAGGGCAATTGAGAAATATCCCAATAACTACGAGTTCCACTTCCTCAGGGCCAGGATTTCCCGAAACCTTGATGGGGCGATTGAAAGCTATGAAAGGGCATTTGAACTGCTTCAAAGCACTAGCAATTATCGACTTAAGGTAAAAGAATACATCAAATGCCTAAAGATAAAGGCACATGAACTGATTGCCGCATCCGAATATGAAGAGGCAATCGGGACCTGCGAAAAGATCTTGAAATATGAAACAAATTGAGGTGATATGATGGCGCATGTAACAGAATATACCTGCAGTGGCTGCGGGCTTGAACTGGTGAATGACGGAAGGGCATTTGTCTGGAATGAGGAAACCGACATGACTGAGGACTTTCTGATATTGATGAGCACCTGTCAGAAATTCTATGGCGCAGAAATCAGTGGGAATGTAAATGAAACATACTGCAGTGAATGTGAAAGATACGTCAAGGTCTACTCCATCACTGAAGTCCTTGGGTGCATTGACGATGCCTGCGATGTCGTGATGAGGGGAATTGAAAACCACATCAGGGAGCATGGCCGAAAGCTTTCCAAGCTCAAGGACATCAGGAAAAGGTCACAATACTCAATTTCCGAAGAGGATGGCCATTATGTCGTGAGAATCCCTGAGTTTGAAAGCTTCTACTATTCAAATTATCTCTTTCCCGAAATGTCTAAAGAGGAAGTTATTGAGGATGCACTGAATGATTTTCATGAGGAAATCGGAGGGCTTATTGAATCATATGAAAAAAGGCATCAGGGATATCTGGATTCACATTATCTCGTCGTCGACAACACAGGCAGGCCAAAGGATGAATTCGACATTTCAGAAAAGGTAAGATGTCCTGAATGCGGCAGCGAGATTAACAAGCATGTTGACGGTCAGCTGCCATGTCCTAGATGCGGCGGAAGGATTTTCGGCCTGGGCACATTCTATGACTAGTTAAAAATTAATTTGTGACGGAGATTTCAAAAAAGTGTGGTTTTTGGAAGTTATCTATATAATGTTTTTTTAACGAAATCTAGGCTGACATCTGCAAGTTCGGCAATAGCTTCGAGCATGTAACCCTGTTTGTCTAGATTTATCACAATTTTAGCAAGCTTTTCTTCCATAATGTTTTTTGCCAATCTTTCAATTATTTTTCTTTTGAGTTTTTGGATAATGTTCATGATTCCACCTTGGCCAATATTTTTTCAACAAAATCCTGGCTGACATCTGCTGTTTCAGCAATCTCTTCGATTTTAAAACCTTTCTTTCTTAGTTTGATAACAATTGCTTCATTTTTTTCATTAACTTTTCTCTCTGCTACCCTATCTGCATAATCTTCTACTACCTTCATATTTCCACCAACTTTATTGATAATTCTTGTGTTCAACAATTCGTCGTCTACAAACTTGTCACACAACATCAGGATTATTCCTTTAACGAATTGTGCAATGTCGTTATTTAAATTCGCTATGTTTGTTATTATTGTTGCTGAATCATGGATTAAATCAGGAATATTCTTTTCACTGTTCATAAAGCAAAGCAAACTCAACATGAGCAATTCTTTTTCATTCAAGTTTCCGTCATCTTCAATTTTTGTTTTCATAGTATTTATAAATTCCTTTTCGTCATAACTTTTAAGGGAGTGGATGTATATTGGAAATTTTGAGTCAGGATTTACGTGATACCATTTAACTCTGTTTGTTTCAACAGAACTTAAAACATGGGCCTCTATGGGCTTTTTTGATTTAATTTCCACATGGTCAAATAATGATGAATCGAATTTATTCTGTTTGTGATGTAGGAATTCTTATATACATATGATTAATACATTTAACATTACTGGCAAGTTTTCAAAACTGATTTGCCGATAGTTTGGATTGGTTGTGATTGAATGAGAGAATGGCAGGTTGGAGATCCCGTCGGTGACGGCAACGACATTGGAGTTCCCGACACAAGATATCTGGATTATCTTAAAGATAGGGATGGAGAATCCAGTGGAAATCTGGTTGATGAATTCAAAAGTGGCTATAGCAATTCCATGGACTTTTTCAAGCTCCATCATGAGGAGGATGCATTCATGATGCTTGAATCCGCTTTCAGGATATACATGAAAATGGATGACAATCAAAAATCACAGGTTTTATACAATCCCTTCAACAGGGACTGGGCAATTGAGCTGTGCTGCAATACAATCAACAGGCACGACAAGAGGATGCAGGGCGCAATAGATATAATAGTGCAGAACAGATATTCCGCAAGGATGTGCCGTGGTTGCGATTTGGTCTATCCGTATTATCATGAGTGCTGTCCCGAATGCGGAAAGCCGCTGGAGGACATCACCGGCAAAACTCCCGAAGAGATTGGCGAGCAGCTAAGCAGGGAACTGAAAACTGTCATTTTCGATGAGGCAAGACGCCAGAAAATCGTCGTTGAGTCTGTCAAGCTCATGAAATCCAACGGCTGTGAGCTGGTCAGATTCCAGAGGGGAATGGGTCTGGATATCGATTTTGTTTTTGTAAAGGGACACAGGTTTTTCACGACAACATATCTGTGCGCATACAATCCGGAATATGTGGGACCCCTTGCCTTTGAGGAGTTTGAAACAAGACATGATCATAATGACCTTCTCTCTGACGGAAGATTCAGGAAATTGGTAAGGGATACGGAAAGGGAGACAGGTTTCAAGTTCAGGGAATGTTCAGGCGGTTATGGCGCAAAGCTTGATTACACAGGTTACGGATTCACATTTACCGATGAGATAAAAATTACTGTCAGATTTGATATGGGTGACGGCAGGACTGCGGCATATGACCTTGATTTGAAAAATATGAAATTTGAAAAGGAGTATATGATTTTTGAATGAATGTTTAAAAACATTCGATTCAGGCTATTCCCGCAGATTTGTGATGCCCTTCTGGCTGACGATCCTGTCGATTCCGGAGTTTTTGACCATTCTTGAGCATATTGGGCATGGCTCTGCATCGTCTATTTCCACCCATGCTCCGTCGTCGTACTTTTCTCCGGCAAGATAAATTGTTGAGCCGATCATCTCGTTTCTGCTTGCGCTCAGCATTGCATTCTGTTCGGCATGGACTGAAAAGCAGTCATTGTAGTTTCCTGAATTTGACGGCAGGTTCATCCTTTTGCAGTTTCCTCTGTCACAGCAGTTTTCCTCTCCCCTTGGATTTCCGTTGTATCCGGTACTGACTATTTCATCATTGTTTACTATTACCGCTCCGTAGCGTCTTTTCAGGCATGTGCTTCTTTTTGAAACGGCAAGGGCGATTGCAAGATAATACTCATTTTTGCTCATACGGTTTGCACTGTTTTCATCTGTCATGTATTTACTCTCCTTAATTTGAAAAATTATTGCTTGTTATAATATTGATTTTACTATTAATTAAATTGAATGCAAAATTTTCATTTCACTTCTGGTGACGGCAATTTGTCATCAGATTCATGCTTTGCCCGAATCAGCTATTTTTTTAAATGGTGATGTGGAGATGGGTTTAAGGTTTTTCTGCGCTGGCGCATGGCTTTTCCCAGTCATTGCCCTCGACAAGGGTTTCGATTGCATCCACAATGCAGTGTGGATTCCATCCGACCACAGCATCTGACCTTTCCTCCAGTTCCTTAAGGATGTATTCCATGCCGAAAAACCTCACAAGAAGCACCGGAACGTCAAATTCCCCGGATTTTTCAAAGAGCTCCTCAAAAAGCTCCTGATTGCTGTGGTATAGTCCAAAAAGCATCACGATAACGTCAGCTTCTTTAAACACCTCATCTGTCAGGTCGTTGTCCTCCGTATTGTATTCGACATATGAAAAGTCATTTTGGCTGTCGATTCTCTCCTTGTAAAAATCATATTGGCCGTCGGGGTCGTTTCCCTTTGTTATGAGCAATGTATAGATTCTCTCCTCTGCCATGAAATCACTCCTGACCTATCCTCCATAGATGATTTGAACAAGCCTAATCTCATCGCCGTCGTTTATTCTTGTCTCTTCAATGGCCAGTTCGCCGTTTTGCTTTGCCACAACGGTCTGTGCAGATAGTCCCAGCTCTTTAATCAAATCGTTTATTGTATATTCTTCGCCGTTCAGTTGCCTTTCTTCATCAATGTCCTTAAACTTAAGATTGAAACTCATGATATCACTTCATTAGGGGATTTTTTTCATTTTCGGATTTCCCCCAAAAATTAACAATTGTTATATTATTTTGTATAGATATAAGCTTTTCGATGAATTTCAGATTCATGGAAAATTTAAAAAAAGTTGGTTGTTAGGTAAAATAAGTTACATAACATTAAATATTCAATCTATTTGCCGATTATCTCTTCAATCACGTTTGCATCAGGTGCATTAATTTGTACGCCCTGTTGATTGTCTGAGTAAATGAAGATGTAACGTCCGTCAATTTCGCTATATATTCCCTCTTTACCGCTGATGTTTTTCATAACTGAACCATTACTTGGAGTAAGTTCAATTCTGCACGTGGTAAGTAGGTATCGACGGTGATGTTTTTGTCGCCGTTCACCATTACTGCATGATTGCATTCGCAGTCAACACCCATGAATGTGGTGTTGTTTGAATAGGATTGTGCTTCATCGATTTCATATCCGTCAGGCAAGTTAATTTCGGTTGAAAGAGCTGATGCAACACCTATTGTAGCAACTGCCACAGCCAGTATCAAACATGCTAAAATTATTTTTCTATTCATGTTTTTTTCACCTAAGGCATTTTCAATTTTAGGAAATGTTATATATCAATTAAATGAAATATTGTTAGTAAAGTAGGGTATGATATGAATTTCAAGAAAATATTTCTTTTTGTATGCTTGACTGTTTGCCTGTCTGGTGCGGCAATATGTGCAAGCGATGTTGGCGAAACCGATTTCAATCCGGATTTCAATGAATCACATTTTCAGTGCTGTTCATTTGCCATTCAGGAAAAGGATGAAACTGTCTTTGCTTTTAGACAGGATGCCAAACTCGCTGATGACGGAGTGATTATACATAACGATAATTTGAATGATCAGGAAATGATTGTACAGGAGATTGACGCTCCCGATTCTCATTTCATTCATGCAATGATTACCGAAGACGGATGGATTGCAAGTCATGGCGGAGACTCCTCAAATGACACTGAAACCAGGGATATGGAGGATATTGCCTGTGAAATGCTTTCCAGCAAAAATATTTCATCAGATTCCCTAAAAAAGATTCAGAAAATCTTTAACAGATACGGTTACGGTCATTTTTTCATCAAGGCTCCTGACGGAAGTTACGGCGTGGTTTACAATGAAACCGTCTTGACCGGTAACTTAAGCATAGGCGAATTTTTAGTTGTTCCCAATGAGTATTACGGATTTAGCCAGGGAAACTATACCGATTATTCAAAAGACCCTGTTGATGCTGTCGTTAAGATCTGTTCTTATGAGAAGTCAGGTACAAATAGGCGTAACATTTATTCCTATGATTATAAGCTGCAGGATACTGATAACGGGAAAATGTATGGTGTAAATATTTATGTGACTAATGACAATGGCCATAATGTCGGTTTGAACACTTCAGAACTGGTTAACTATGTCTATTTTAATAATGATTTCCATCCTCCATCAGAGATTCCCGAAAACCCGGACAAGCTACATGTTGGAGATTACATTTTTGAAAATCAATCCATGTTTTCTATCATTAGTGATAAAATCTTTAAAAATGGCTGATTTTCTAAAATCGTTGAAAATAAGAAAAAATAGGGGGGAGATTGAATCTCCCGAATGAATTATGAATGAGAAAGTTTAAAATGCAATTGCATTTACGTTGTTGTCCTTGTTGAAGTCGTTTAATGCTGAAAGCAATTTGGCTGAGTCCATATTGCTTGAATCTTTTGCCCAGGCAACAACTATGAATTCTTCACCGCCGGATTTGACTACTTCTGAAACCCCATGGGTTGAATGGTCCATGTCTGTGAAGTTTGCGATGTGGTCTGATCCGACATCAAGCTTCAAGTCGTCATCAGGATGAATGTATTCTCTTCCGTCATGATGGATGACGTTATCTAAAATGTCATCGTTTTCTTTATTGTCGTATACGTCGTCATCCACGTTTTTGTAAATTGAAATTCCACAGTCTTTGTTGTCGTTTGCATATACGGAGTAATATTCTCCTTTATATAAGCTTTTGTATGTGTCGCCCATTTTAAAATCGTTTACGCTGGCTGCACATGCTCCTCCAATGAGAAGTGATGTTACGATCAATGCGAAAATTATTTTTTTTATATCCATATTATCACCTTTATTATTTGTCTCTTCAAAGTTCTATTAATGTATATGAAAAAAGCCAAATATAAAGGTTTTCGCATGCAAGTGGTTACTTGCATTCTTTTTTTGAAAAATAAAAGAGGAAAAATCATTTATTTGTAAAAATAAATGTTTTGAAGTTAATATTTGGAAGTTGGTCCTATTAATCAAGTTTTTCTATTATCATTCTATTGTTTATTTCTTTTTGGTCTTCTTCGCAAATTGACATTTGACTTTATTTCATTCAATTTTTCTTGTTTTTGTGATTGAACAAATTGCACTCAAGCCTTTATCAGAAATCTCATAATGCTTTTTTGATGAATATTTTTTCAATTTACATAAAATTTTATAAATTATGTTTAGTCTTTATAGTTGAACATTAGAAATGTCACTAATGATTTCAAGATTTTATAGTTAACTGACCAAAAGATTTATATATGTGTAAAAATATATAATAAACTATGTCCAAGAGACATCCACCAAATGTTTTTGGGACAGATTTTTTTTAAAACAAACTAAAAGGAGCCATTACCATGAAAATGATTAAACTCGAAAAACAAGACGAACCTAGATTTGACGAATTTTCCAGAATGCTCTGTGAGCTGGAGGAATTTTTAGATGAGGAAGCTGACTTCACAGACAAGGACTGGAGTGAAAACCTCAAGACAATCCTTGACTTCCAGGACGATGACGGAAGCTTCAAGCTTTTCTGCTCTTTCAACATTCCAAGCGATGCAAGGGTTGCCTTCTGCTACATTCCGACATACCTCGCAACAGCTGCCCTAATGAAGGCATACCTGAGCGACCCGGAATCCTTCACAGAAAAGGAAACCTTGGCCCTTTCAGATGGCCTTAAGATGTCCACTGCAAGAAACCTTCGCGGACACGGATATGAAGGCCTCAAGGGCCAGATTGAAGCGCTGAACATATTCATAAAGGCAGGGCTCAAAGAGTTCATGGACCTGCACCACGGCCTTTGCCCTGAATTCAGCGAAATGATTGACAAGATCGTTTCAGCATTCGCAGATATGGAAGCCCAGGGCAAGTTCACAGGATCCTGGGGCGAAAGCTATGAGGATGAAATCAGGGCGATAAACCAGTACTTCCGCCAAAGGAAAGTCTTTGTCTACGGAACCCTCATGAAGGGCGAGACAAACCATGACTTCCTCCAAAACGCCACATTCCTCGACAAGACGGTCATTGAAGAATATGACATGTATAATGTCGGATGGTATCCTGCAATCATCGACGGTGAGGGACTGGCCATAGGCGAGGTGTACAGCGTTCCCGTCGAGGACATGACATCAATCGACTCACTTGAAGGCGAAGGAAGCCTCTATGAGAAAAGATGCGTAAGGATAACCGTAAACGGAGTGCCGGATTTTGCATTCGTATACGTCTATCTCGGGGACTGCTCAGACCTTGTGAAAATCCCTTCCTGGAGAGAACACGTATGGTATGTGTCCTACGGAAGCAACATGCTTGAGGAAAGATTCATGAGATACATCAAGGGAGGATCATACGAAGGAAGCGCCTACCGTGAGCCATGCAAGGACATGTCACCTCCCGCAGCGGTGAAAACCCTTGAAATACCATTCGACATGTACTTCGGAAACCTCAGCTCCTGGGGAGGAGGCGTCTCATTTCTCGACACCACCGAAAAGGGAAAATCCCTTGGAGTGGCATACCTCATAACTCGTGAGCAGTTCGAGCATGTCTCATGTGAGGAGAACGGATGCAGATGCCCTGGAGAGGGGGAATGGTATGAGGACATCATTGACCTTGAGCCGATTGACGGCATTGAGGTCAAGACAATCACCAACAATGACCTTCGCCCGTACAACGAGCCGTCCCAGAGATATCTGGATACCCTGTTTGAAGGGATAAAGGAAAACTGGCCTCAAATGTCAGACAATGACATCTGGAGTTATCTCGCAAACTGCATGAGATAATTCTATATTTTTTTTTTAAGGGGTTTGTCAATAAATCCTTAATTTGATTATTTTACTTATTTTTTCTATTTGACTGTTAATTTGCCTTTTATTTTTGTTTTATTCATTTAAGAACCCTTATTTTTAATATTTTCGAGAATTTTTATTTTGGCATTTTTTTGATTTTTTTATTCTGGAAAAGATCTTATAAATCTTCCTAACTTTAGAGTAATTTTTTCTATTAAAATCCTTTAAATTTAAAACAACTTATGTATATTATTTTAATTACTTTTATTTAGTTTAATATTACTTAAAATTTAATATAAATAATTATAAATACTTTAAATTATATATTATTATATAAGAATTATTTATTAAATTTTTTAGATAAGATTTATGTGTTTAATTTAATTTTCATTGGATTTCCATTGATTTTTTATTGATTTTTCATTGAGATTTAAAACCTCTAAATAATTCTTTAAACTGAATAATACTTTGATTTTTCATGCCAGTTATGGAATTGAAAGAGTATAAGGACTGCAGTATTTTAAATAAACTTAAACAGGAAGAGGATTGTCCTAAAATGTTGTTAACAATCACTAATTTTGCATTCAGCAAAATGGTTCAAAATTTAATGCACCAATTGGATTCAGAATTTGAATCTAAACGTGGACGTCATGCATATCCTCGAACACTAATTTTAATAGTAGTATTATACTGTTTTAGCATAGATATTGCCAATTATACTAAAATGGAAGAAGAATGTAAGAAAAACAAATTTCTTCTAATCGTTACTTGTGGATTAAAGCCATCACGCAATTCATTCGCCAATTTTTTAAACAAAAGTGATGCAAAAGTAATAAAAAAAGTTTTCATAGCCACATTGGTCTTATTAAATGATTTGCACTTCTTAGATTTTGTTAAATTATTTGTTGATGGAACTGACGCAATCGTCAGAGCATCCCGAAATAACAAAATCACACCAAAAGAAGTAGAAAGACTAAAACTAATGAACAAATGGAATTTATTGCATAATAATACACCAAAATCCATTAATCACACAATAGAAGGATTAGAAGAGAAATTGGAATTTTATAAAAATGATGAAGAAATGTGTAAAACAATTAATTCAATCTTAAAAAGGATTAATCTCTACAATACCAACATATTCAACAAATTAGACATATATTCTACTATTTTAAATGAAAGGAACATTGGAAGTGTTTCTGTTTCATTTCCTGAGGCTTGTTGGATGAAAACAAAAAAGGGAATTTATGATTTCGCTTTCAATTTGCAAGAAATCATGACAGAAAACCACATAATATTGACTGGAATGTTGTTAACTCAATCAAATGATTGGAAAACAATAAAAGAAGTATTAAAAAATATTTATGAAACAATTGACCTTTTTATCGAAATGCAAAGAGAATTTGGAGAAAGAAGAAATTACAGTGAAATACAAAAAAGAATTCGCGAACACATTTTAATCGCAGATTCTGGTTATTTCTCCACAGAAAACCTCTATCATTTATTTATTAATAAAATAAATGCATTAGTAATGCCAAAAAAATTATCTGAAGACCATAATAATAGTTTAAGGCGTGAAAATGGATATAAAGAAAAAAGAAAAAAGTCAACAAAAAAAGATTTCATAAGAGTTAAAAATGGTTATATCTGTCCTTTTGGTCGTTTTATGAGATTAGTAGAGGTAAAAAAGGTTAAACGTTGGAAACCTCACAAGGAAGATACTTTTCCAGACATTTGCAAGACAAAAAAGTACATTTTTAAAACCTATTCATGCAAAGGATGTCCAAATACCGAAAACTGCAAACATCAACGATTAGTAATCCATATTTCAGACCTTATTTACGAAATGACGGAAAAATTCTTGAATAAAAGATATAAAATTCATTATAAAGCTCGTTTTTCAAGGAGTGAAGGCATTAACGGTTTTTTGAAAGGTGATAATGGAGTTTTGAAATTAATCGGCACTACTGAAAATGCAGTAAACAACGAAATCCAACTAAGAAACACCATTTACAACCTTACAAGATTAATTAATCTAAAAGACACAGCATATTGAGCGAAGAATGTAAGAAAAAGCTCAATAATCCATCATAAAGATAGATTGTACGCCGTATCTAAAACAACAAGTTTTTCATAAAACTACAGAAAATTACAAAAAACCTGATGTTCAAATTAATTTTTACTATTCAAATTAAATAAAAATTACGATTTCACATTCAAAAGACCACCAAAAACCTGCACGAAAAACAACCATTTACCGGCTTAAAATCAAAAATAAAGACTATTTCACCATGAAAATAAGAAAAATAAGAAAAACTATCAATAATCTAAATTATTGACAAAGTCCTTAAAAACGAGTGAAATTCAGTTAAAATGTTAAAATATTAAGAGTTTTCAATAATTTAATGATATTTTTTTTAATTTGGAGAGGGTTCCATGAATCTTATATATAAGAAAGGATAAAATATTATATATTGTGTAGACAATGTGTATAATTTAGAGGTGAAAAAATGAATGGGAAAATTTTAATGATACTAATATGTACCATGGCTCTCCTCATCGGAATCGGAGCTGCATGTGCGGAACAATTCGATTCTGCAGATGATGCAGTGGCCTTGGATCAGGATGAAGTTGCAGTTGCGCCGGAAGGTGATGCTGTGGCTCAAGAAAATGAGGCCGTTGAGATTGAATGCGATGGGGATGTGGCCGATGAAGCCCCTGCAGTTGATGATGAAATCGTTGCAGATAAAGATGCATCCGATGTTTTAAGTGCTGCAGACGACGCCAAGGTTGTTTCAGGTGTGGACTGTCATGCCTTGGGCATTGGGACTGGAAGCAATGTGATTAAATCATTCACTGTTAAAGATGTAAAGCAGACAAAATCACTTTATAAATATGTTGGATACGGTGTTAAATCACATTCCAAATGGAAAATCATCACAACAAAAGCAAAAAAGCACTGGATTACAAAAAAATCCGGCAAATTTAAAGTTAAAACCAAAATTTATGATATGACTGCAGGGTTTAGGGCCCCATATAAATGTATCGATATATTCTTGTATAAAAACGGCAAAATGGTCCAAAACACAAAATATAAGGTAAAATATAAAATCAATGGTAAATGGACCGGCTGGAAAAAATATGGAATAATTGAGACTTCCCATCATAGACATTATGTTTATGACAGTGCAAAGGTTCAAAAAATCAAAGTCAAATGTAAAAGAAACGTGAAATCGTTCTTACCATATTATTAGAAACATAGTAAAATTTAAAAAAATAAGGATTAAATCCTTATTTTAACTTTTTTTTATAGTCAAACGCTAAATCCGCCAAATGATGTTCTTTCTATTTTTTTTGCTTCAACAGTATAGTTGCCAACGGTCTTTTTGACCATGGTATCGAATAATCCATTTGATGGCGTGGATGAAAACGTTTAAAAATAGATAAGTTCTCACTTGAGATATGATAAAAAAAGAAAAAAAGATAAGTGAAAGTTAATTCACTTATTTGACTGTAATTTTAACCTTTTGGCTTGATGGCTGGTAGTAGCTGCTGCCCTTGTATTTGACCAGCGCATTGAAGGTTCCCTTCTTGTTCAGTTTTGTGATTTTGAAGGTTGCCTTACCCTTGGAGTTTGTTTTTGCCTTGTAGGTTTTTCCTTTGACTTTAAGGATAACTTTCTTGTCTTTGAGAACTTTATTCCTTTTGTTTTTAAGGGTCATTGTGTATTTCTTGGTTTTTAAGGACAGCTTGAATGTTTTCTTCTTGGCAGTGACCTTTGTTATCTCCTTGTAGATGTTCACTCTGACTGTTTTTGAAGTCGGATTGTAGTGGACATTTGAGAATTGCATGACAAGGCTTTTTGCACCGGATTTTGCGGCTTTCAATATTTTTGTGGTCATCTTAACAGCAACTTTGCCGTCCTGTGAGGTTGTGTATTCTCCGAGGAATTCGCTGTTGAGATATACCAGGACCTTTTCGTTTGCAATCGCTGTGCCTGTTGAATCCTTGAGCACGAAATTGTATGCGTAGTTATAGTTTATGACGTATTTTGCGTCCTTGGCTTCAATCAGGGCATTTCTCTTTATGACATTGAATATGAACTTGCTTGAAGGCTGGTTGTAGTTGTTGCCTCCGTAGAAGTCAACGATTCCGGTGTATGTTCCAAGTTCGAAAATGCCGACGTTGAAGGTTGCTGTTCCGTTTTTGACCGGTGAGGAATAATCCGCTCCGTTCAGGGACATGAATACTGTACCTTCATTGATCAGGTCTTTTCCGCTTATGACGTTCACATTTATGATTATGGTATCCCCATAAGCATAGTTCAGTGAGTCGACCATAAGTGTAACGAGCTTTTGGGCCACGTTCAGTGCGATTGTTTCGCTTGGCTTGATGTAGTTCGGTCCGCCGTCAAATGCAAGGTCCACGTCATAGGTTCCAACATCAAGGCCTGCAATGTAGATTGTTGCAATTCCGTTTTGCACAGGCGCCTTGATGGTCCTGCCGTTAATGGTTGCGGTTATGTCTCCTACAGTCATGTTTTCGCTGCCGCTTGTTACATGGACGATTATTTTTGCTGTTTCACTGTATGTGATGTTTGCGTATTCAGGTCTGATTGTGACAATCTTTTTGGCCACTTCAAATTCAACCTGCCTTTCGGCGCTGTTGTAGTTTGAGCCTCCGTCGAAGGTGACTGTGCTTTCATAGAATCCTGCATCAAGGTCAGGAACGTATATTGTTCCGATTCCGTTTACAACTTTTGCTGTGTAGTATTTGCCGTTGATTGGGATTGAAACTGTTCCGACATTCAGGGCACCTCTTGCGCTTGTCACGTTTGCGGTTATTTCAACGACATCTCCGTAGATGTTTCCTGCAATGCTCACGTCAATGATTACTGTATCGGCTCTGGCCACATTGAAGAGGACGGACTGTGATGTGCTGTTGAAGTTGTCTGTGCCGCTGTATGTAAGCTCGCCTGTGTAGAGGTTTGCGTCAAGGTCTGGGATTTCAACAACTGCAATTCCGTTTTCAACATATGCGCGGTAGGATTTTGCGCCCAGGGTGACTTCAACATATCCTGTTTCGACAGGCTTGCCTTTGGATGTGAGGTTTGCGGTGAATGTCATTATGTCGCCGTAGGTGATGTTCACCACATAGTCGACTGTAAGCTCAGGTGTTGCCTTTTTGACGTTAATCTCATAGTCTTTGCTTGTAGCGTTGTAGTTTGCATCTGCTGTGAATGTCATGGTTGCAGGATATGTTCCGGCATTGAGGTATGGAATATTAATGAATGCAATTCCGCCTTTTACCTGTGAGGAATATCTGATGCCTTCCACTATGGTTGAGACTGTTCCTTCGTTGACTTGCCTGTCTCCGGTGACTAGAACTGTCAGTACTGCAGTGCTTCCGTATGTGATGTTCATTGTGAGAATGTCCAGTGAAACGTTTATCTGGCTTACGTTGAGTATCACGTTTTCAGATCCTGTGTTGTAGTTTTTGCCGCCGTTGAACATTGTTCCCACATTGTATGTTCCGGCTTTAAGGCCGCTGAGCTTAAGTGTTGCGCTGCCGTCTACAACAGGGATGTACCTGATGTCTTCGTCGATTGATATGTAGATTCCGCCTTCGTTTATGATGTATCCGTCGGAAAGCAGATTGACGGTTATTTCGGCAGTGTCTGTGTAGGTTATGTTTTCATAGATGACTTCAAGGTCTACTTTCCTTGTATCGATTGGGAATTCGATTTCGATTGGGGATGCGTAGTATGTGTCTCCTCCGTCATATGAAATCTCTGCGAAGTAGTCTCCCACGTCAAGGCCTTCGATTTTGACATTTGCAACGCCGTATGAAACGTCTGCCTCGTAGTCACGGCCGTTGATGGTGACTGTCACTGTTCCGTCATAGATCTTTTCAATGTCGCTTGTCACGTTGACTGTCATGAGGAGGGTGTCTGCGTAGGTTGTTCCTGTGATGTTGACAACTTCAAGGGTGACGTAGCACGGATCGATTTCGAATTCAACAAACTGTGTAGGGTTGTTGTAGTTTGCCCCTCCGTCATATGTCACGTTTCCTGAGTATTCTCCAGGCTTGAGGTTAGGGATTGAAATGGTTGCGATTCCATTGTTCACAAGTCCTGTGTATGGATTGCCGTTGATTGTGATTTTCACTCCGCCTTCATTGACGACGATGTTGTCGCCGGTTACGAGAACTGTGATTTCTGTGTTTTCAGCATATCCGGTACCTGTAATGGAGATTATTTCAAGCTCAAGGATTTTCTGGCTGACGTCGAGTTCGATGTCTAAAGGCTGGCTGTTGTAGTTGTCTCCTCCCTCGAAGCTGATTTCAATCGGATAGGTTGCCAGTTTTAGGTCTGGGAAGCTGAATGCTGCCATGCCGTAAACCACATCACGGTAGTAGGTTGCGCCGTTTAATGTAAGGGCTATTCTGCCTTCATTTATTGCGTAGTCTCCGCTGATTAGGCCGACGAGTATTTCTGCTGTGTCGCCGTATGTTATGTTTTCATAGAATGCTACAATCTCGACATCCCTTGGGCTGACTGTGAATGCATAGTCAATTGAAGGTCTGGAGTACATGTCCCCTCCGTCATATTCTATTGTTGCGTTGTAGTCTCCCTCGTTGAGGCCTTCAATTTCGACATTTGCAACGCCATATACGACTGCCGCTGAATATTCCTTGCCGTTCACTGTGACCTTTATCCTGCCTTCATATATCCTTTCGGATTTTCCTTCTGCGTTGACTGTGAGTACAATTGTGTCTGCATAGGTTGTTCCTGTGATGCCTTCAACCTCAATTGCAACTTCTTCAGGTGCGATTTCAAATTCCACCAGCTTTTCAGGGCTGTTGTAGTTGTCTCCGCCGTTGTAAATCACGTTTTCCGCATACATTCCAGGTCTGAGGTTAGGAATTGATATGGTTGCAGTTCCGTTGTTTACATTTGCGGTGTATGGCACGCCGTCGATTGTGACTGTCACTGTACCCTGGCTGACGGTGATGTTTTCTCCGGTGACGTTGACTGAGATTTGTGTGACGTTACCGAAGTCTGTGCCTGTAATGTTTGTTATTTCAAGTTCAAGAGTCTTTTTGATTACGCTGAATGCGACCATTTCCTCAGGTGTGGTGTGGGCATCGTCTCCTACATATGTGACGTAGGTTGTGTAGTCTCCCACATCGAGCCTGTTGATTTCAAGGATACCTTTACCGTTGAATACTGATCCGATATATTTCACTTCATCAACGACTGCAAAGAGTGTTCCGCTGATAGGCTGGCCTTCGCATGTTGCATCGAGTGTGATGATTACGGTGTCTCCGTAGACGATTTCGGTTGTTACGTTTGTGATTTCAAGCTTAACAGGCTTATATGGGGTAAGGTCTTCAGGAATCACGTTTTCGGTTGTGAGTTCAGCGTTTCCCATAAGAGCAACGTTGTTGGTGCGGTCATCGGCTTCATTTTCACTGAATTCGGAATTGCTTACTTTCAGGTTTCCATATGCGCATATTCCTGCACCGGTGTTTGCCTGGTTTTCTGTAAATGTTGTCTGGTTGACTTCCAGTGCGACCTTTGTGAGAATTGCTCCGCCCTGGTTTCTGGCGTAGTTGGCTGTGAAGTTGGAGTCTTTAATCTTTCCGGTGTAGGTGGAGTTAATGAATATTGCTGCGCCGTCTTCTGCGTTATTGTCATTGAATTCGCAGCCGGAAATGTCTCCTTTCATATCATTTGCATAGATTGCTCCACCTTCGTTTGCGCCGTTTTCAGTGAAATCACAGTCTGTGACTTCTGCATCGTTCAATATGTGAGCTGCTCCTCCCTGAACTGCAGTGTTGCCTGTGAAACTGCTGCCGTCCAGAGTCAACTTGCCCGCACTGGTTGTAAATGCGCCTCCCATGATGCCGGCGGTGTTTTTGAAGAAGCTTGAGTTTATGATTTTTCCGTTTTCTTTAAGGGACAGTGCGCCTCCTTCTCTTGTTGCATGGTTTTCAGTGAATGTAGAATTTTCCACGCTTCCCTTATTGAGCAGAACTGCTCCTCCTTCATATTCAGCGGTATTGTTTTCGAATTCACAGCCATAGACATTTACATCGCTGAGTCCACTGATTGCACCTCCGTCATTTGCCTTGTTTCCTTTGAATCTGGAGTTTTTAACGGTTACGGATGACTTTGCATGTATTGCACCTCCGTCGCCGCTGACTGCACGGTTTGCGGTGAATGTGCATCCTTCAATTGCTACAGGGCCATTGGCGAATAGTGCACCGTAGGTGGTTCCCACAATGTTTTCGAATACGCAGTCTGTAACATTACCTCCGTCAGTGAACCATGCTCCCGGCATGCCTCCGACTGAAGAACAGTTAATCATGCTGCAGTTATCCAATGTGCCTGCCTTTAAGAATGTGACTGACCCGTTATTTGCCGCACCATTTTTGAATATGATGTTTTTAAGGGTCACGTTCTCGGCAGTGATTTCAAAGAATTTCGCTGAGCCCTTCGCATCAAGGGTACGACCCTGACCGTCGAGCACATAATTGTCTTTATCGATTGTTATCTTGTCAAAGCCATCATCCTCAATGGGATCGTAGGCATAATCTTTTGTTAACGTATAATTCTGGGGATTGTTTTCGATTTCCCCCTTAAGTTCCGTTAAGTTTCCCTCATCCGGGACATTCAGAACTTCGTCTGTTGAATCTGCCGCTGTGATTTCTGTCTGATTGTCTGCAGCACTTGCAAATGAAATGCTTGCCACTATAAACAGAATCATCACGGCGAAAATGATTTTTGACTTCATAATTTCCTCCTAATTAATTGTCTGTAATGAAAAACAAATCGTCATTTAAAAAATCATGAAAACATTTGTTCATATGTACATATATTATTTAGATAAAATAAACCTTGTTATTGCTTTTCGGTGAATCAGGTTTTGTGTGAAAAATGTTCATGATGATTTTGAAAAAAAAGAAGTGGGATGGTTAAGGTGCATTAAACACTCCCATTGCCACAAGGGCTATTCCAAGAAGCCATGCGGCTATTGCAACGACAATTATTAGTTTTCCATGCCTGTTGAAGAACGGATTATCCCTTTGTGTGAAAAAGATTATCGCACCTGCGATTATTCCGAGTATTGGAGATATGAGCGCGATGATGTATCCTATAACTGCAATGATTATCTCTTTTGTTTCTGCCATGCTGTCACCTCCCTTGCTTTGAATTCATTGCTTTGGCAGTGAATCAACTATTTTTGTGTCTGTCTGTTTTTATAGTTTTCAGCGATTTTGATGATTAATTGAAAATAGGGATGTAAAATAAATTTTATATGTAGCCGTGACAAAACTAATGGTATGAGACTAAAGTATATTTCAGCATTTTCAGTGATTGTTTTGATTCTGTTCCTGCCGGTGATATCCGCCGGTGAAAACGTGACGGATGAAATCGCTGCAGGTGATGCTTCAGCCATTAGTGAGAATGCCGTTAGAGAAAGCACATTTGAAGACATTCAGGATGCTGTGAATGATGCTAAGGAAAATGATGTAGTTGAACTCAACGGAACCTATATGGGGTCCGGCAAGCGGATTGAGGTGAACAAGACTCTGACCTTTGACGGGGGAAGTGAAGGGGCAACCCTTGATGCCAGGCATCTGTCTGGAATGTTTTTAACATTCCTTCCAAAATACTCGATAACACTTAAAAACATCAACTTCATTAATGCAGCCGACAGGGTCTTCGATTGTAACAGCTTCACGGATTTGGGCAGCCTAACGGTAGACAACTGCAATTTCACCGATAATCGTGGAGGGTCTGCAATCGCCTGTCATGACTGTAGGGTAACAAACTCCAACTTCAGGAACAACACCTGTCCAATATATTCGGTCGGACACTGCTCTCTGGCCAACTGCAGCTTCGAAAACAATTCAGGCAGATATGGCGGAGCGGTCTTAACAGCAGGAGGAGTCATTGAAAACTGCAGCTTCACTCAAAATTCAGTTGATGAGGGGGGTGTGATAAATTTGAATTGCCATAACGAACTGGCCATTAAAAATTGCATTTTTAAGCGAAATGCTGCCAAATTCGGAGGAATCATTTCATCCAATGAAAATTGGCCATTTGATGAAGATGCGGGAACCATAAGGATAAGCGGTTCCAATTTCACGGATTCAAAGGCATACTATACGATCAACTGCTTTTTGACAAGCCTGTATCTTGACAATGTATACATAAATGCCTCAGGCAATGGAGGAATCTATCAGGACCTCGGCGAGTTTGAAAGCATAAACAGTGTTTGCGGTCCTGTCAAAAGAATCCCCGTACATGAAGGGATCTTTAGTGTTGAAAAATCAGAGTATTACAATTATGGAATAGGAGGTGATTTTTCAGTATTCATGGAAGACATGACTGCAATGGGCAAACCCAGCTTCATTTCTGTTAAGATAAAGGTCTTTACAGGAAAGAAATCAAAGGAATATGTCAAATACCTCTATTATGATGGTATGGATATAGCATTGCTTGTAATCACCAATCAGTTCGGTGTTGGAAAGCATAAGGTTGAGATAACCTCCATGAACAAGTATTACATTGCCGAGAAGTTCATCACCTACATCACAATCAAAAAGGCAAAGACAATCGTCAAGGCTCCTGCCGTCAAGGCAAAATATAAGAAGTCCAAAAAATTCAAAATCACCGTCAGGGACGTGAACCGCTATCCTATTGAAAAACTCAAAGTCAAAATAAAGGTCTACACAGGCAAGAAGTCCAAAATCTATAAGGTCAAAACCAACAGGAAGGGAGTGGCCAGCATAAACACCAAAAAGCTCAAGAGGGGAAAGCATAAGGTCGCAATCTCATCCGGAAATGCCAACTATGCAATTTCCAAGAAATCCAAAATAATTATCAGATAGGGACCTTTTCCCTATTTTTTTTATATTTTTCTTATAAATGGATTTAATCGATAAAATCAATTATGAAGTAAAATTAACAAAAATAAAAAAATCAGAAAAATTTCTTAACTTGATAGTACGGTGTTTTTCGATTCACAAATGGCCGTGGCGTTACCCTATCCGACCAGTCCGTCAATCATTTCAAAAAGCTCATGATGCTTTTGGAGGAGCTCTTCAAATTCCTCATCGCTTTTTGATGTCATTTCCATCTTCAGACGCTTTTCCTCTCTTGAAATCTTCACAAGATTGTTGTCTTCGGCATCGATGATTAGCGTTCTGATCTGATTGTACTTCTCCTCGGTGAGGTTGTGCATCCTGTGGAAGTTAAGCATGTCCATTGCATGAAACATTCCCCGCTCCGGTATGTCAAGACATGAGGAGAGCCTCACTGCGGTGGACATGTAGTATGGGGCCTCGATTTTGTCCCGGCGAAGCACAATCGAGATTTTTGATATCACATGGTCGTCGCTTGAGTTCTCGTTCATGAATCTTACAAGGCCGAACTGCCTTATGTTTGCGTTTTCGTTTAGGAAAGTCATGTTAACTATATTTATTTTTGGCATTGGATAAATTTTATCAAATCATCAATGCCAGATTGGGTGGTAAAGTCAGCATATTATCATAATACCGAAATTCTTAATCATTATAATCATATTTAGATTAATCAGTAAAATTTTATATATAATAGGTTAATATATAAATAATATATTATAAGTGGGGAATAAAATTGAATAAAACAATATTAAAAATCTTAATCGGCACTTTAATCCTGCTGATCGGAATTGGTGCTGTCAGTGCAATAGAAGACAATTCGACCGATGAATTCATGTCTTTTGAGCAAAATGATGAAATTTCAGTGATAGAAGACAATAACGAAATAATCTCCATTGGCGAAAATGATAGCGAACCTTTAAGCTCACAGGACAGTGATGGGATTATTTCAGTTTGTGAAAATGACACTGAGCCTTTAAGCTCACAGGACAGTGATGGGATTATTTCAGTTTGTGAAAATGAGAGTGGAGTTTTAAGCTCACAGGACAGTGATGGGATAATTTCTGTTAGTGAAGATAATGGTGAACTTTTAAACTTAAAAGACATCGATGCTGTAATTTCTGTTAGCGGGGATAATACTTTATTAAATGATTCGCCTTTCGCACAAGATCCTCAAATGACTCAAAGTCAAACAGAATATAAGACATTTTATTTAGGCAAACTCGTAATTCCTAAAAAATATAAAAAATTTTATATTAAGGACTATAAGCCATCAAAGAAAAATAAAAAAGCCTGGAAAAATTATAAAAAATTTAAAAAATTACTTAATAAACGAGGTAAAAAATTAAGTAAACATGTGGCTAAAATCGCTAATAGTATAAAAATGAATCACTGGAATCCATTAGGTGAAGACAGCCTTTCATATAAAATTAAGTACCGCGGAAGCAACATATATACTTATTTTTATATCTATACATATAGAACTTATAACTACAATCCTTTATTAAACAAGGGATGGTGGGATTGAATAAAATTAATAAGTTTTTGTAGATTATATTGATGAAATACAAACAATTTCTCCTAATCTACATTTACTTTATAAAATAGGGATTAACTCCTTTCTATTTCTTTTTTTTTAAAATACTGCATCATACTCCACATGATCAGTTAATGTAGTCTGATTTCTTCTCACTCATCAAAATAAGTGAAAATAATCATTTCTAATTATTCAGCACTTTTTACAGGAAATCGTCGTCAATCAGATCATCGTCTGAGAAATCATCGAAGAGATCATCATCGTCAAGGTCATCGTAGAAATCTATGTCTCCGTCGCCGTCATCATCGAAAGCTATTTCATCGATTTCACCGTCCTCATCGCTGTCGGCGACATAGGAGTCTGCATTGTCATCTCCGTCGGTGTCTGTCGCTGCGAAGTCCGCATATCCATCCTCATCAGTGTCATATGCAACTGCATCAGGATTTCCATCACTGTCACTGTCTGCCGCTGCAAAGTCTGCATATCCGTCTTCATCGCTGTCATAAATGCCGAAATCTGTGTTTAAATCTCCGTCAGTGTCAACTTCCATGGAATCATAATAGCCGTTGCTGTCGCTGTCAAAAGCGAATGCATCGGGATTGCCGTCACCTATTGTGTCTGTAGCCGCAAAATCTGCATATCCGTCTTCATCGCTGTCTGCTTCAACATAATCAAGTTCCATGTCTGCATCGGTGTCCACGCCGACGGTGTCTATGATTTCATCTCCGCTTGTGTCTGAAGCGACGGCATCGTCCAGGCCGTCACCGTCCATGTCGCTTGTGACGGTGTCATAGGTTCCGTCTCCGCTCTCGTCAGTTACGGTGGTCTCTTCGTAGCTGTCGCCGTCAAGGTCCATTTTCTTTTCATCAGCCATAATATCACACTTCCCTCATGAGCATCTCATATCTCTCTTCCAGGTTATAGGGATCCACATCAACAAGTGTTGAAACCTTCGGATGTCCCTCCTTGTCATAGGAGATTTTGAAGTATTCCCTGGGCTTTTTGGCCGGGATTCCCTTTGCCTGTTTTCCCTTAAGCTTTCTGACCCGGGCATCATGTGCGTCCTTATCAAAGGTCAAATCGTCATCGGAAAGTATTGCTCCGACATTTGCAGCCATCAGAACGGGAATTCCAACGCCTGTCGCCATTCCGGCAACGGTGAGTCCGTACAGTCCCAGTCTCTTGATTCTCTTGTTTCTCTTTTGGATTCTTTTGTACTCAACCTTTTCATCAATGCTTAAGGATTCAAAATGTTCCCTTTCAGCTCTCTTGTTTTCCCTTTCGATATCTGCCTGCTCGTCGATTTTGTCGAACACTCCCTGAAGCTCCTCAATTTCTTGTATGTATCCGGATTCCAGTGCCTTGTCCTTGATGTTTTTCACGTTGTTGAAAAAACCCATTCAAAACACCAGCTTATAGTTTTGTACCGCATGACTGGCAGAAAAGGTCTCCCTCATTGGCTTTGGTGCCGCATTTAGGGCATTTCCTTTTCTCATCATCCTTTTTATTGCCTGCGGTCTTTTGGGATACTGTGCCGTAATATGTGTTTCCAGCAGGATTTTGTTTCTGTGCGGCCTGGGTCCTTTTCAGATTTTTGATTTCAGCCTCAAGTTCTGACTGTTTTTTGGTCAGCTTCTCATTTTTCTCCTGTTCCTCTTCCAGATCATCGGTGAGCTGCTTTATGACCTCGCCATAATCCTTATGCAGGTCCTGCTGGATTTTGAGCTGTTCCTCAAGTTCCTTTTTAAGCTTTTCCACAACGTTCTTCTGCTGGGTGACAGTCTTGTTCATGTCCCTTGTCAGGTCCCTGTGCTTTTGAATGTCCTCCTCAAGATGTCTGTTCTGCTTGAAGAGATATTCGTTCAGAGCATCCTGCTGGCTGAATCTTGCATCCAGCTGGGAGAGAAGGTCGTCCTGCTTTTCAATGATTTTTTCAAGTCTTTCGACATAGTCCTCTTCGCTTGTCATAATATTCACCTATCTTTTTATAATATAACTAACAGTTTATTAACGATAGTATAAAAAATATGTAGTTAATGTAAAAATGGCACTTCCAAGCTTTTTTTTGATTTTTTTGAGTCAGATAGAATTGGATGATTGCTCATCTGTATCCTCTTAAGAACCATAGAGGTCTGTTTTGAAAAATTTATTTATCTGAGAATGAAGTGAAAAATGTCCAAGAATAATTAATCTGCCAATAATTATATTCTTATAAAAATAAAAAGTACCTATAAATTCAAAGAGAATAAATTGGATATGAAAAATTAAAACATCTATAATTGGAAAGAAAAGATATTCATTGATGAAATTCCTTAATTTATCATTTCACTGGAAATCTGAATTATACTTCTGGTAAAAGTTTGGGGGAGTATGATTTTTAATTTGATTTTCTCTTTTGTTTCTACCCATTTTGACCACATTTGATAACAACTTATATTACAAATTTTTGACATACATTGATTTATTAAGGTGATAAGACATGTTTAATAAGAGAGTTTATTTGGCTTTGACAATGATGATAGGATTGATACTCATAGTCTCTGCAGCTGCTGCGGCTGAAACTACCAAATTCAAGACTGATTTCATGGAAGGCAGTTTTGTGGGCGATGTTGACTTGGAGTATAATGAAAAAGGCATGATGTCTTCATATGTGGATGACAAAAACGGCATTACATATAACATATCTACGGTTGACGATACGGACTCCTTGATGAAAATCTATAAATCCCAGGGTGTAAGTAATCCAACGAAAGTCACATTGAATGGAAATGACTGGAAGATCTATTTCGCAGATGCTGTGCCTGATACATCAAACAAAAAAAGTGATTTGATGAACATTATCATCTGCCAGTCACAGGGCAAAAAGCAGGGATATCTGATTTATGTAATCATAGATTCCGATTCCAATAATGTAGGTCCGGGGATAGACACAAACAGTGAAACGTATCTCAAGTTCGTAGAGCCATTGCTTAAAAGCATAACATTAAAAAAAACCAATAATATTCCAAAAATCAATGAGGAGTTCGGATTGAGCGAGGAAGAATTCCAAAATCAGTTGGATCAGCTTGATTGAAGTGGTCTTTACAGAAACATTGCCTGTGAAAACGTGTGCCTCAAAGGATGTTCAAAAACTCCCTGACACTTATAATCATGAAAATCTATTGGAGGCTCCGGATTTCGTTGGTTGGAAGTTTATTTTTAGAATTCATGAGGTGTGTCTGAAGGATATGAAAACTGGTATTTGATTGTGGATGTTGAGTTCATTTTGGGGTTGTAATTCTGCCAAGTGCGTTTATATTAATAAGGTATAAAAAATTGTTATTAAATCGATATTTATAAATAAAAATTATTAACATATTATTAATAAAAGTAATAACTCGTGTTTAATTTAATTTGTAAATTAAACATGATTTTGAAATAATGTTTTAGAATTTAATTTATTCTAAGGGTGATTTTATGGGAAAAATTTATTGTACGGAATGCGGTAAAGAACTAGAAGATACCGTTAAATTCTGTTCAAGTTGCGGTACACCAATTAATAAAAAAGATATACCTCCCAAATCTAATGAGGATGAAAATAAAAATGAAACTTCAAATGAGGGTATTAATGTAAAAGAAATATCTAAAAAAACAAATAATAATAAGCTTTCCACTTCTACAAAAATTTTCATAGGGGTGGCGGGCATTTGCATAATAGCTGTTCTTATAGTAGTTGGTTATGTTGGATATTCAATTGTGACTGCCCCCGCCGATGTTGTTAGTGAAGATGCTCCAAAAAACCTTTCTCCATCTTTCACTGATACAATTTATGGTATTAATTTTAAAATTCCTGAAGGTTATGAAGCATTCGGTGGAACAGATAATCAAAATAAAGGTACTATGACATCATACGATAGGTCATATGTGGGGCCGGATGGAAATATAATTGAAATATCTGTTTCAACGACCAAAGGCAATTTTTATTGGGATTTAAGTCAGAATCGTGACTATAATGATGTTGATAAAACAATAAAGGGGCATAAGGGAGTACTCAAATCTTCTGGCGCTTTTTCATATGTTGATGGTGATAAATTAGTTGTAATAACCGGAGCAGATAAACAACAATTAAAAAGTATAATTATGGAATAATTTGAAGGAGAATAAATATGGGGTTTTCAGTTTGCATTAGGAGCAGCAGTTGGAATGGCAAATGCAGCAGGGCAACGACAAAGAAGAGCAATGCAATTAAACGAACGTGGCATTATGTTGGCTCAATCATTCCGTTATGAAGCAGCATTGGAATGTTTTTTACAAGCAGAACAATTGGCTCCTGATGATCCAGCAATAAAACAAAATATTCGATTATGTTACGATGCATTAAATATGATTGATAGTTATGGAGGATATTGAAACTTTATAATTTAAAAAAATGTAATTAAATTTAAGAGGGATTTAGGTGATTTTATGGGAAAAATTTATTGTACAGAATGTGGAACTGAATTAGATGATTCAGTTAAGTTTTGTTCAAGCTGCGGTACCTCGTTATCTAATGTTGATAGTGAATCTAATTTTAAAAGCAATGAATTAATTAATACAAATAATTTTAATCCTAATGATATAATTAATAAAATCAAAATACTACCAATAATAGTTGGATGTATTTTGACATTTGTATTTTATTTTTTAGGATATGGTGGTGCATTTGGTACATCTATGAGTATAGACATGTTATTCCCAAACGGTGTTGCATACAGTATTCTTTTTGGTTCGTTTATTGCAGGATTATTATATAAAGATTCAGTCTTATATGCATTAATTCAAGGTCTTATAATATCTCTTATTATGGAATTCTTTTTTCTTTTTACAACCAATATTGCAGTTGGGCATGGTGAATTTTATTTATTATGCATTATTGCAGGACTATTCGGTTCATTCATTGGTTGTTTAATAAGAACTAAAATAAAACAAATAATTTAATGGAGGAAAAATTTCAATATATTAATTTTTAATATTGTTGTGCATTATTAAGTGGAAGTAATTATAATAATAAAGGACATGTAAATTATACTTAAATGATTCAAAGAATGGCCTAATTGTGGTTCTGAACTAAAATAAAGATGTGGTTAGTGCTTTTCAATTGGTGGTATTGATAAATTGATAGATTTCAGCAATCATATGCACTTGAAATTAGAGTGGATTAACGGGTGATAAACCAATCATAAACATTCTTTATGGTTATTTTATCTCTAATTCATTTTTTATTTCTTCTAACCTCGAAAGCAAATTGTAATATGTGTCATCAGCTATGCAATCTTCGTACCATCCTCCGCCGGCATGGCGTTCAGCCCTTTGAATAAATGTAAAAACAGTTATTATTTCCAAAAAATCCAATTTTTCCTCGGATAAATCCTTAACGTATTTTTTCCCATATTTTTCTTTCATTTCTGCCATACTATCTGCATAATCAACATCAAACATTTCATACATGAATAACAACTTTGTAAAATCACCAGGATCAAATTCCGGATAATGTTCCCGATTGGATACATATTCATCAAGCATCGGTTTATACTGCAGATAAAAATCGATGATATCGAGCATTTCCTCTTTTGTAAAATCGGTTCTTCGTGTTTTTGGAAGTTTCCAATCAGGATTATCGTTAACTTTTCTCATATTGTATACTATTGATTTGTAAACAAATAATATTAACCGTATTCTATGGCTTTTTAAATCGCAGTTAATATGAGGTATGGTCAATTTTATAAGATGCATCTTAAAAATTACTTCATAAAATCTTAATTTGATTTTAATGGAATCTAATGATGAATCATCAAAATTAAGAAAATTGAGTTGTTTAAGCCCCACTTGTTTGTGAAATTGTTATTGTCTATTATTAGTGAGTTATTCATGGCGACATTTAATGGGCAAATCTTTATATTCATGATGGGGATGCTAATGCACATAACAAATCAACATAATATACATAACTTATATTATTGGCGAATGATATAATAGTGTATATCTTTAAAATATTGCGGAGGAAAAACAATGAGATATGGAAGTTACTTTTTAATACTGGGCTTTTTCCTAATGTTTATTGTATGTATTTCTGCAGTTTCAGCAGAAAACAACATTACAGATGTTTTAGGGGATGAAAGCTCATCTGATGAAAAGCTGTGTCAAAAGAATAGTGATGTCGAGCTCTCACAGGATATTGTTCTTGTGACAACAAACAATGAGTATGATAAGGTGGTGGACCACAGGCCTGAAATGGATGAGTACAACAGAATCTACACTCCTTTTGAAGTCAACCCCGGTGAAACATTTGTCAAGGACATCGGTCTGACCCATATTGAAATCAAGAACCTGGATAATGAAAGAAGCTACCATGAAATAACCTACACCTATAAAAACGGCCAGAAAGTGATAGATGATGAATGGAGCTGCGGTTTGAATTTGGGGGCAAAAAATGTCAATCGTGATGGTCTAATTGTCTGCCATGTGCTGCTTCATGGAAATGAGATAATAAAAGAAAGGCAACCTGTCTACAAGACAGTTAAGGTAAACAAGAAAGTATTCAGTCATTATAAGAAAATCAAAAAGGCAACATATAAGTTCAAGGAGTCAACGGGCAAGAGATATAGTATTGTCAAGAGCATAAAGCACCGCATCAAGATATGGGATACAGAGTGCTGCTCAAGGATGGTCTGGAAGATTGTCGATAAGGTAAACTATAACGGTTATGCCTATAAGATCAAGATAGTCAAGAAATACAAGAACAAGATGCGTTACAGTCCTCAGTACAATGATTGGCTTTATCCCGTTAAGCTGAAAGTCACATTATACAAGAAAAAACCTGTTTATAAGACCGTTAAAGTCAAAAAGAAGCAATGTACAGGATATAATGTCTTAAATGTTATGCATATGTATTGAAGGTGGCACATCCTCCATAGGGAGTTAGGAAAATGGAAAACAAAAATATAATTATATTCTAGTTGCAATAATTATCATTCTTCTACCAGCTATTGTAATAATGTTTTTAAATCCAATTAGAGAAATCAAGTAAATCAAAGACAATAGGTATCTAACGGAATCAAATAATCTTGACAAATATGGAACACGAGACGGTGCCTATTATATCAGTTGCACCTTCTGGAGATGTGTTTGAACTGAAGGATTGGGAGATGTATATGAAGTTGGAATTTTGTGTGGGAATTGTTATATACTTATGATTGACATAACTCAATATATAGTTTGGATTTAAAGGTGATGCTATGGAAAACAGAAATATTATTATAATATTGCTTGTAGTAATTGTTGTTTGTGCAGCGGCAATTGGATTTGCACTATTTAATCCAACCCATGCAAAAGAACCGACAAAAATTAAAATTACAAGCGATAAGGAACAGTATAAAAAGGACGCTAAACTGTCTATTGAACTGAAAGATTTAAACAAGACTCCAATATCAAAGGAGATAGTGAATGTCACAATCACTGACAAGAATGGCAAAGTGGTTGTAGACGATGTGCTAAAGACTGATTCAAAAGGTAAGGCAAAACTTGATTTGAATTTAAAGAAAGGTAAATATAAAGTTAATGTCACTTATGGAGGAAATGAAAATTATACGGGAAACAACACAACACAGAACTTAAAAATCAAAGAAAAAGCGGCCAAAGCCAAAGTTGAAAGCAGTTCATCTGATGAAAGCTATACATATTCACGCCAGGCAGGAAGATATATTAGAGATTCAGGTGATTGGAGCCAATCAGCGAATGGCGATCAAATCTATTCATATAAAGGAGATGATGGCGTCATATATGAAAAATACTATGATGCCAATGGAAATCCGGTAAGTTCTGAAGAGCATTACAGATAATTTCGGATAATCTGTTAAAAATTACTCAAAACTGGATTTAATAAAAAAAATAATGGAGCTTAATGCTCCATCAAAACTTTTTTTTTTAATTTCTCAAACTTCTTATTATGACCATAAACGTCACATTGCAGTTGCCGGTACGATAATCCAGTCAAGCCAATGGAAAACATGGCTTGATGCGATGCTTGAGTTCCGCAATATGATAATTCCTAAATTTTTCATGGGTCCCGACAATGCTTCTGTCAAGTGCTGTTGGCGGTGCCTTTTCACAAATTGTCAAATCATGGTGTTCAGTATATATTGGATTGTTTCATCCGGCTGGGGAAAAATTGTCTTAACATTATTTGATTTTGAGGCCAAATATTCTGCAAGTTTTTGTATAATGATATGGTTTACATTCACGTAAATTCCATCTAATGCTATGGAAGTGTCATGGTGTTTGCACATAACATAAACTTTTTAAAGATTTCAAAATATAGATAGGTTTAAATATTTTAATCAAGTTAGTATAATGTGATTAAAAATGGAGATGTTACTATCGATGATGAAACCTTAAAAACTTATGCATACGTAAACATCAGTTCTTACAGAGTAAAAACAGTAAAGGCACTGGAAGATGATGTAAAGACACCAACAAGTATAGCAGCTGATGCTGGAATTAGGCCGAACCATATATCGAAAGTATTAAAAGAACTTAAGCAAACTGGCGTTGCAGAATGCATAAATGAAGAAGCACGTAAAGGTCGATTGTACAGATTAACTGAACTGGGGAAACAATAGTTAAGAATTTAAAATAATTGTTGTGAGTATAATATGGATAAAAAAATGATATTTGGGCAATATTAACTATCATTGTTCTAATGTGCATTATTGTTTTAATGATGTCAAATAGTAATTTCGAAAAAGTGTCTACATCAAAACGATGAAAAATCATGTCTAAAAAGGAATTGATAATTTTTTAATTTAGGAGTGATTATATATGCCGACATGCCCCAACTGCGGTTCAATAGTGATGGAGGGAGACTCGTACTGCTCACATTGCGGAGCCCACTTCAAATGGAATCATGCCGATGAGGTCGAAGATGCTTCGCAGGAGACCTATGCTTCACAGTCTCTCTATGATGTGGCAGAACAGCACTATGATGATTTTGTGCCGGGCAGTCATGATGAGCCGGATGATTTTCTTGACTATGGAGAAGTGTCTGAAACCTATTTCAAAGCCGGTGAAGAGACCCTGGAATATATCGCAGACCATGTGTGTGCAACATCGCCCCAAAAGCTGCAGCTGAAAGCCAAAATCAGGCAATACATGAAAGCCAGGGACTTCAACGGATTCTATATCCGAAAGGAATTGGGCTTTGAAGTCTTCTATTTCCATTTCATACAGGAAAATGAATACATCAAAAGCACCCATGTGATGATTTTCATCAAGGACCCGAACTATTACAGCCCGTACCATGCATTCCATGACTTCTACAGCAGGCACAACCATGACAAGTTGCTTTTAAATCCCCGCTTCAAAAGGCTCATCGAAGACGTTGGCCATGAGTTTCACGGATGCCAGGGAGGATATGAAACCCATCTTGAAAACTCGTTTTCTGACATTGTGCTGACCGGCGAGATAAGGGTGAAGGTCTATTTTAATGTGGGCAAAAACAGAAGGGAATATCGGCTTGATTTGGATGAAATGAAGCTGTCTTCGGATTATGATGAATATGATCCTGATGAATATTTTTAAGGATAACGGAATTTTTAGTAGGCAGATTCATTCTCCGCTCATATGCCGCAGTATGGGCACCATGCCAAATAGTTGGTACTGTTCAGGCAGTCTATGATGTCCTTTGTCAGCTCGTCGAAAGTCTTGGAGAATGTCGGGTTGTAGAGCATAAGCCTCTTGTAATATCTGCTGGCGCTGCCCATCTCCCTTTCCCATACGCATTCCCTGATCAGTGTAACATGGTTTTCGGTGTTGTTGGGATCAAGTGCAATCGCCCTTTCTAGGGATTTCCTGAAGCCTTCAAAGTCAAACGGGTAAAGCGTCCATGCCTTCATGACCCACAGCTCAACCGATTCGCTGTTCAGTTCGAGACCCTTTTCAATGTATTCCAGGGATTTCATCCCGTTGTCCAGATATTGATATGCCTCTGCCAGCGTGAGGTATGCGGTGACGTTAGTTTCGTTGACTTTAAGGAGGTCTTCGGCATATGTTATGGCAATTCCCGCTTCGAAGTTTCCTATATATGCCCTGCAAATCCTTTCAAGAACCCTTTCGTCACCGGGATTTTCATCCAACAGCCTTTTCAGGATATGGATTGCCCTTTTATAGTCGCTGTCAAGATAAATGTCTGAAAATTCCAAAATGATTTCGGGGTCCCTGCTTGATTTGTAGGATTTGAATGCACATGAAAGCGCTTTTGCATGCTTGTTCAGCTTCAGGTATGATTTTGCCATCAAGGAGTATGCCTCCGCAGTCTTTAGGGATTCAAGCGTTTTGATGGCCTCATCATATTGTTCGAGGCGAAAAAGAACCAGTCCCTTTTTGCATCTGAGCTTTCTGCTTTCAAGCTCATTGATGTATGCGAGGGATTTTTCGTATTCCCGGAGGCTGTAGTGGTAGTCGACCATTCGCAATTTCACCGACTCGTTTTCAGGGCGGATTTCAAGAAGCCTTTCGCCTGTGAGGACTGCATTTCTCCAGTCTCTCGTATTTTCATATGAAATCATCAGGTATGAAAGGACGGTTTCGTTCTCATCTCTTTTTAAAAACTCGTTGAAGTGCCTGATGGCGTTGAGAAAATCCTCCTTTCTGTAGAAGTCAAGTCCGATATAGGCATCCGATTTCGGATGATTGGATAGGTTCAGATACTTTATTGACTCGTCGTATTCATCGTTTAAAAACAGTGCCTTTCCAAGCTCGAAATGGGCTTCGTCCGTCGGCTCGACTTCAATGTAGTCTTTTAAAAACTTGATTGCGTCTGAATATGGATTTTCGCTGAATTTTTTGAATCCGTTTAATATTTTGGTGATTTCGGTTGTCATAATGATTAGATGGTTCTAATGGTATATTAAGTTTGCCATGAAAAATATCATTGATTGGCCTTGAGAAAGCTCATGAGAAAAACCTGATTATCCTTTTCAAAGTAATGGGGGTAAAGTGAATGAGTGGGTAGCATATTTTATTTTAATCTATTTTTTTTTAGTAAAATATTGGTCTATCTTTCATCTTCCATGCAGGGTCTTGCATCCGGTGTAATCCAGGTTTCAATAACTTTAAACTCATTTTTTTTTAAATATTTCGATTTCAGCACTTTCAGTCAAATCATTGAAATAGCGACCGTTTCGTTCGCCCTCATAATCTCTATATTTAAATGATGCATATAATACTTCATTTTCCTTAAGAACTTTTTTCAAGTTTCCTAAAACTGAATCCAACTCATCGCTTGGCACATGAAGAAGTGAAGCGGATGCCCATATTCCGTCAAATTCTTTGTCAAAATCATTTTCCTGAAACTGCATATGATTGATGTCAATGCCGCTGAACTCGCTTGCAAGTCTGCACATTTCAATTAATCCGTCAATTGCCGTACATCATATCCCGAGTCATTAAAGGGTTTCGCAACATGACTTGATCTTGGGGGATTTGTTTTCTTGAATCAAGAAATATCGATTCTTCATGACTCATTGCAGAAGCAATATTTTTCCTGAAAAGTATAATAAATTCATGAAATCCTTCTGAAGTTCAGCTCATCATCAATGTCAAAAAGCATGTCATTTTCCCCATCGCTAAAGCTGGCGGTCAGGTCATTTTCAAAGCGGGGATATGTGATGTTGCTGTAGATATCCTTAAGATAAAAGCCCTCTTTTTCCATCTCATCGACCTTGCGCTGGAACTTCTCCTCGTTGTAGAGCTTGGTATAGATGTAGTGAAACTCCCTCTCCTCTGGATCGAACTGTCCGGGAGAGTATTCTATGTAGCATCTGTTGAAAATCAGCACGTCCCTGTACTTGTCCTCTCTAAAAAAGATGTAAACCTGGGGATATGTTGCCGTGTGAATCATGATAAATTTGCACTTGTACATCTTCTCCTCGTCATGGATGGACTGCCTTATCTCGTCAAGCAGGTAATCGGTCATGAATATGTATTTGCTGAAGAGATCGAACCTCTTGTCGGTTGTCATGTCTGTTTCCATCATTATGTTGAAAATTTCATGCAGTTTTGACTTTTTATCTTCTTCAGGGGGCTCGTAGTCCTCTTCCTCTTCGTTAAAATACCATCTCAGTGTCGCCCCGCAATGGGTGCAGTATGGGTCTCCCCTCATAACTATGCTTCCGCAGTTCGGGCATGTTTGCATTGTCTCACCACTTTCCTGAATAAGGTTTTGTTTTAGGAGATATTAAAATTTGATGATGGATTTCAGTGATTTTTCATGAAAAGGTCAGCATTCATTTAAATAGTATCTTTTATATATTATCAAATATCCATTGGTTTAAAACCGATCGGGTTGGGAGACCATTCAAATGAAAATTAAAAAGATAATTCTGGTGGCCTGTTTATTGCTGGCTATTTTAGCAATGGGAAGTGTTAATGCATCAGATGAATCGGCCGATTTATCTGCTGCCTGTGATGTGGGTGATGAGTCATTAAATGACTCAGTAGCTCAGGATGATGATAATGTTTTGGGTTCCGGCATCGAATCCGGCGAGGATGAGGTGATGGAGCAGACAAACGGAGAGGCAATAGGTGCTGATGATGGGACATTCAAGTCACTGCAGGATAAGATAAACGATGCTGAGGAGGGCTCAACAATAACCCTTGAAAATGGCTACAGCTATAATGACGGCTTTGACGTCAACGGAATTGTTATTTCAAAGGCGCTGACAATTGACGGCAGAGGATTCACCATCGATGCTAAAAATAAGGCAAAGGCATTCAAGATCAGCGATGCATCCAATGTGACAATCAAGAATCTAAGGATAGTGAATGGGATGATGTCCGGGCACACAGAAAAAACAGGATATTCGGGCCGGATTACTGCATATGTGATGTCCTCAGGGGCTGCAATTGATATTGACAACAGTATGGTGACAGTCGTGGGCTGCACATTCGCCAATAATCTGATTGAAGGTGAGGGCGGAGCGATATGTGCCCAAAACAGTATCTTGAAAGTCATCAATTCAGAATTCTATGGCAATCAGGCCATCAACGACAGTTATGGCGGTGGGGCAATATATGTCGAGAAATGCACACTGAATGTCGAAAATTCCAACTTCAACAATAATTATGCCATAGGCAACGAGGACAGCCGAGGCGGAGCGATAAGCGTAAATGAGAAATCAACCGTTTTAATCAGGGGATGCAATTTCAACAATAATTTTGCAGTATCCGAAGGAGGGGCAATATGCACCTTTAATTTCCACGACGAAAAAATCACAATGACAATAGCCGACTCAAGATTCAACAATAATCTGGCCCTAGAGTGGGGAGGCGGAATCTACATCTGCAAAACTATACTGAACATGACAGGCTCCTCATTCACAAACAATGCTGCCTATGCGATTCATGCCCAACAGGAAAGCAATGCAGTGGTCAGGTCAACCACCTTCAAGGACAATGAGGTTCACGTATATGAAAGCACAGTGGACACTGCAGGCTGTAAATTCCTCTATTCCACAGAATTGAGCACCAACAAGGTGTCAGCCACATATAATTCCGATGTTGATTTGGTAATCACTTTAAAGGACAGCTTCGACAGGGCGGTTAAAGGCGTCAGGTTATCCACTAATATTAAGGGATTCGAATCATTGACAACCGATTCCAATGGCCAGGCAAGGATACCTATAGGCAAACTGGATCCAAAGGAATATACTGTAAAAATCACTTTCAGTGGTGATTCCAAATATCTGGAATCCTCTAAAACAGTCAAGTTCACCGTCAATAAGGCAACTCCAAAACTGACTGCAAAGGCAAAGGCCTTCAAGAAATCTGTGAAAACCAAAAAATACAGTGTGGTGCTTAAAACAAATCAAAACAAGGCGATGAAAAACGTTAAGGTCACCCTCAAAATCAACAGGAAAACTTTCACTGCCAAAACTAACAGCAATGGAAAGGCAACCTTTAAAATCACCAAACTGACCAAGAAAGGCACATTCACATCAACGGTGACCTATAAGGGTGACAAATATTACAATAAGGTAGCAAAAAAGGTTAAAATCAAGGTCAAGTAGATATCAAATGATATCTGCCTATTTTTTTTTAAATCGATTTTCGGATTTGCATCAATTCCCAATTTTTTACACTCATTTGTTCTGTTGGACTCGGTTGCAGATATGTCCTGCATATTTCGTTAGGCAAGTTTGAAAATGATGAAATTGTGCCGCTTGATGTGGATGAGCAGGTCACGGAACTTGTAACCGGATTGGAAGTTAACGGATTTGAGGGGTTCTATGTCATTAAAGTGAAGAGCCATTATAAATCTTGCAGATATGGGAGCTTCTGATTATGATATTTGCAGGAGATGGAAATGTGTCTATGAGATTTTCTAAGAGTGGTGTGAGCACAATGACATTATGTACTCGGAGGCATTTGCTGTGACCAATTTCCTTTTTTAATAAAACTATAAGGCCATCTCATTTTAAAAATAAAAAAGAAGAGAAATTATACTAATTTCTCTTTTAAATTTAAATTAGTTATTATATAGGCATTTTCATTTAATCTACTTGCCAATTTTATAATCAAAGCTAAATTCTTTATCAATTGATTTTTTAAAATCACCTACGGGATTTTAAAAGTCTTTTATTCATGATTTCACTTTGTTACAAATTTATTGTGTGGAGTATCAGGTATCAAATCATTATCTGAAATGACATTTCCATCAAGGGTTATTAATTGATCTCCCCAGTTTATATCGCATTGGTCTGAATAGATTTCTGATATGCTTGAGAATTTTTGCACACCGTTAACATTCAAATCAACGGTTATGTTTCCTTTACCGGATATATCGGTTATGTAGGAATAAACAAAGAAAACCTGTGTGTCATTTTTTATTTCGTATTCTGCTGTTCCATTTTTAATCATTACATCATGTTCTGCACCAGTGTTGTCTCCATAAAATCCAAGCAATCCATAATAATCTCCAAATTCGGAGAGATTCCATGTTCCATTTGCATTTTGTTTGATATTTCTAAATTCAAATACTTCCATTTTACCGGAAATCGCATTATTGTCTGATGTTACTTTAATCACTGTTTTTCCCATTGAGCTAGAATCCATGCCTAAATTAAGGGAATTTGATCCTCCATTAGGGTTGGAAATTATCATTATTCCTACGGCAAGAATTACAATTATTATGACTAAAACACCAATGATAATCAGATGTTTGTTTTCCATTAAATCACCCTTATTTAATTAGTTCTTCATTAATTTTGAATGAATCAACGAACACTTTTGCTTCATCTAGAGTTTGGAAAGTTGCTTTGAAATATTTATAATTTGAATTTAAACCATTTTCCTTAATTGTAAGATTGTTTAAATCAATGTAGACATCATACTCATCTATATCATCCCATTTAAAGATATATGTTTTATATCCTTGAGAAGTAGGTTTGCTGTCAATTTCTTCAAATAGGGCATTGTTTTGATTGCTTTCTACTTCATCACTTCCGCCATAGTCTGATAATCCATTGATATAACAGGTGGTATCTCCTTTAGGATAGTCATATGAAACGCCTTCCCAAAATGAAATGCTTTCAGCACCGGTTTTGGTTGTTAAATCATCGCTGATTTGAAATGTAGCTTTGTTTCCATAATTGAATTCATGGGTTTTAATATTGCTGTCACTGCTATCTAAAAGGCCTGCTGATACAGCAGTGGCAGATGCAATGACAATAGCAAATACTGCAAAAATTATTAAAATTCTTTTTCTATTCATGCTATTCATCCTCCTTGAATGATGGTAATATGTTTGTTATGTAATCTATTTATATATTGTGTTTAAATAGGAGTATTTTGTTGATAATTTGTATTTTGTCAAAAGGTTTCATTATCTGATTTTTTTTAGTTTTATGGGAGTATTGATGCAGTGGCTGATTTATTAATTAATTGGCTTTGTAGAAATCCTCTTTTTTATTGAATCTGAGTTGATCGATAGATGTTGTAAATTGTATTTTTGAGTTTTGTTTCTTTATTTGATAATTGTA
>NZ_CAJODJ010000006.1:0-163196 GCF_905233225.1 Methanobrevibacter sp. UBA212 | reverse complement strand
GCTGATTAGGGTATTATCCTTGTCAATGAGGGTTGTGTTGTATGAAATCTCCGTGCCTTTTGGAGCTGGGAATGTGAATGTTTCTGTGAAATTTGAAGGGTTGTAATGATTTTTGTTGTTTGTGAATTTTCCGGTAACGTTAATTGTCTGTCCGATGAGATTTTGTGTTGTATTCCAGATGTATACAAAGTTACCGTTCACGTCAACGTCACAGGTTCCCAATTCAGTTCCATCAACAGAAATAGTCACGTTTCCTTCACTTACCTCTTCTAAAGTGCCGGTGTATGCTGTGTAATTTGAAAACATTGTTCCTGTGAAATAAACCGTATTGCCATATCTTGTTGCTACAATGTTTTTGCATAAAGTATCTGCAACAGGAACCTTTAAAAGAATTTTTGAAGTTGCATTGTTATATAAATCCAGTCCATTGTATAGGCAGGTAATATTGAATTCTCCGGTATCTCCAATATAAACTCTGTTACTTAATGCCACGCCAGATTTAACCTCTGCGGTATAGTTTTTGCCAAACACATCAACAAAGGTCACTGAACCGTTATTCACATTATTTCCATCCTTGTCCGTAACATGAACGACTAATTTGTTAGCATTATTTCCGTAAGTCCCAATCTGTTCCTTGGTTGTTATATTGACATCGGGCTTGTCAGCACTAATTTCAGTCGTATCGTCAGTTTCTTCTAAAATGTTGTCGATTGTTGCGGTATCATTATTCAAGTCTGCTGCACCAACAGATGAAATGAATATTGTGCTAACAATTAACAATATTGCTATTGAAAGTATAGATTTTTTGATAATATCACCTTCCTTGATAATACTATATTTAAATTAATATATAAATATTCATATTGGGCAAAAACGATTTTTAAAAGCCCTAATCTTGTAAAAAATGAGAAAAAAGAGTATTTCAATTAATTTTCATTCAAATAAGAGTCTGTCGATGATGTCCATGTCAAGGTTCTCTTCAACGATTTCGGCCAGCCTGTTTAGGGAATAGTCCTTTTGTGTTTCGTAAGGGTCCTCGCCATGTTTTGCCTCAAGGCCTTTTTTAACCCTTATATAGTTCAAAAATTCCCTTCTGAAATTGTAATTGTGAAATATTCCATGGAAATATGTTCCGAATGCATTTCCATTGCTTGCTCCATCAATCAGTCTTTCATCGTTGTTTCCCTGGCCTTTTTTGATGTTAAGTAATGGTTTTGAGTTTAAGAGTTCTGTAGTTCCCTCGTGGATTTCATATCCGGCGACCTCTTCGCCTGAAATGTCCTTAAATATTTCACTTGCAATGCCGTTTAAATCATCAGGTATTGTTGCAACGGACTGTGTAACTATTTTTCCTGCTCTTGAAAAGCTTGATTCAATGTCCAAAAGTCCAAGACCTTCAATTGTTCCATGCTTTGATTCGCGCTTGTCCTCATCATGTATGATGTTACTTAAAATCTGCAGGCCTCCGCAGATTCCCACAATCGGAATCTCGCCGGATTTTTCAATTATCCTTTCGGCAAGGCCGCTTTCATGAAGCGCAAACATGTCCTCTGTTGAGTTACGGGTTCCTGGAATTATAATTGCGTCAACGTCTCCGATTTCATCGTTGACCCCAATCATCTTAAGCGCCACATCGCTTTCATACTCGAAGGGGTCGATATCTGTGAAATTGGCTATTTTTGGAAGCCTGATGACTCCTATGGTTATGTCCTTATCCTCTGCAAAGACATGGGTTGTCAGTGATGCTGAATCCTCTTCTGGAAGCCTTAATGTTTCGTCATACGGCAGTACTCCCAATACAGGTTCACCGGTAATCTCTTCAATTCTGTCAAGGCCAGGTTTTAGGATATCAAGGTTTCCTCTGAACTTATTGATTACTGTCGCCTTGAGACGTGACCTGTCATAATCGTCAAGCAAAACGTAAGTTCCGGCTATTGCCGCAAAGACTCCTCCCATCTCAATGTCTGCAATAAGTATTACGTTTGCATCTGCAAGGTGCGCTATCTCCATATTTGCTATATCCTGGTCACGCATGTTGATTTCGGCCGGAGATCCTGCTCCTTCAATGATTATAACATCATATTCCTCGGAAAGTATTTTGAAACTTTCCTTGATGGCGTTGAATGCGTCGTCGTGGTATTTGTGCTGGTAGTCATAGAAGTTCATGTCTCCGATGGACTTTCCCTGGATGATTATGTTGGATGTGAAATCTCCCTTAGGTTTCAGCAAAACAGGATTCATGTGTATGCTAGGTTCAATCATTGCGGCTTCCGCCTGCAGCATCTGAGCAATTCCAATTTCACCGTTTTCCTTTGTGGTGTAGGAGTTCAGTGACATGTTCTGGGATTTGAAAGGGGCTACCTTATATCCTCTTGTCTTATATATTCTGCATAGTGCCGCCACGAGCATGCTCTTTCCAGCGTTTGATGATGTTCCTTGAACCATGATACATTTTGCCATGTATAGATATATTGAATTAATATTATAAATAATTTAAAAATGAGATTTAATTAATCTCATTTGAGGTATGATTGTGGATTACATCTGGGGTTTATAAAAACTGATGTCAAATCATACCTTCAAACTCGATTAGCAAGAATAAATTATTGAAAATTTATCTTACAATAATTAATATATTTATTTATAATATATAATATTGCCTATTTTTTATTATTATTTTTTTATTTTCTCATAATACATTTTAAATTGTCATTTTTTAGTAAAAATTGAATTTTAATAATTTTTGTATTTTTGATATGACTTGTTTTTATTATCGTTTTGATGTGATTATTGATGCACCTTCAAAAATACAAATCTTTTAGTAACGAAGGCCGTCACAATCCGGCAAAAAAATTCTTTTTGTTTGATTGATAGGGTTTCATTTCGGTTTTTTTGCCAAAGCATGTTGAAGATTTGCAAAAACTATTAAAATGTTTAATTTTAAATTAATATTTATGGTAGAGATATTTTCCAATAAAAAAATAAATGTCGGCAGGCAAGTTGATTTGGATTTGGCAAAGGCAGGTTCCATCATTTTCATGGTTTTTGTTCATTGCTTATTGTTGGCAGACTCTTTTAACAGTTCATTCAGTCCGATTTTTTTCCATGGCATTGATGATCTTCTTGGAGGACCTATGTGCGCTCCATTATTCATGTTTTGTATGGGTGTGGGTCTTGTTTATTCGAGGAATGCTCAAAGTGACATAATGATAAAAAGGGGTATAAGCCTATTGATTTTGGGAATTCTTGTAAATGTGGGAGAATTCATATCCGCTCATTTTTTATCAGGTTTTCTGTTGAATGACTGGACAACATTCCCTATATATGGGGGATTGATGCTGTTTGCAGTGGATATTTTGGCATTTGCAGGTATGAGCTTTATAGTATTTGGAATTTTCAAGAAACTTAACCTCAGCAATATGCAGATGCTTTTGATTGCTTTTGCATTATCTATTGTTGGAAGTTTAATGAGAATGACTGTTTTTGAATATAATTATATAAATCTGCTGTTGGGCTATTTGATTGGTACAGATGTTCAGTTCACAACATTTCCGTTTTTCAATTGGTTCATTTTCCCGGTGGCGGGGTATGTTTGGGGACAGTATTACATAAGGGCATATAAGGACAGGTTCTTTAGGTTTTGGCCAATATTTTTCATCATTCCTGTAATCTATTTCTATTTCTCAATAAGCATCCCTGGGGCCTTTTTGATTGATGATTCTCATTATTACTTCATGACTACAATAGATGCATTATTCTGCCTCATATACATTCATGGAGCGATGGGATTATTCTATTTCCTCAGCGATAAGCTTCCGCAGAAGCTTTTGGATATTGCAGGTACTTTAAGCAGATATATTAATGGAATTTATATTGCGCAGTGGTTTCTTATTCCGCTAATTGTTATTTTACTTGTCTATTTGGTGGATGGAATGGTTTTCAATGATTTGAATGTTACCCTCATTTCAATAGTTGTTTTAATTTTGTCCACTTGGTTGGCTGTGGGATATAAGAAGTTCAGGAAAAGATTTGACGGTATTCGCAAAAAGAAATTAAACATTAATTAATTACCTTTTTTGAAGTGGGGTGCCGGAGGGATTAAAGGAAAATATTTAGTTGATGAGGGCAATAATTTTTGAAATTATGCAGAGGACAGGCACATCAATTCAAAAATGCAAATATTTTAGTAAATAAAAGTTACTAAAATAGAAAACTTTTTATATATAGTGGAATCTAAATATATTTAAATAGTATATGAAACTTAATTTTTTAATGATGAATTTAATACAAGTGAGGTTTGTTTATGAAATTTGAAGAAGAAGAATCATTTGAAGATTCTGTCGAAGCAGTCGTTGAACCTGAAATCAAGGAAGATGATGGTGAAGAAACCAAACCTATGTTAGATTATGATAATATCAAAAGCTCACAAGATATTGAAGTTCCACCTTTATTAATTGATCAAGTCATTGGGCATGAGGAGTCCATTGAAACAATTAAGAAAGCGGCAAAACAAAGAAGGAATGTTTTGCTCATTGGTGATCCGGGTGTCGGAAAATCAATGCTTGCAAAAGGTATGGCACAGATATTGCCACATGAAGTTCTTCAAGATGTATTAGTATATCCTAATGTGGAAGACAACAACCATCCGTTAATCAGAACAGTGCCTGCAGGCGAAGGTAAAAAGATAGTCAGAGCAACAAAAGGCTCTGCTAAAGGTCATGAAGAAAGAAAAACAATTATTACCATGTTTGCAATTGGAGGAATATTGGTAATTGGATTTATGTATGGAAGATTGCTGGAATCAATTATTGCAGCGGCATTAATCCTGCTCATATCAATACAAATAAAACCGAAAACCAGTAACCTGTCTCCAAAATTATTGGTTAATAACGAAGAGGCAAGGTTTGCTCCATTCATGGATGCAACAGGCGCACATGCGGGTGCACTTTTAGGTGATGTACGTCACGACCCATACCAATCAGGAGGATTAGGAACTCCTGCACACGAGCGTGTTGAGGCGGGAATGATTCACAAGGCCAACAAGGGAGTTTTATACATTGACGAAATCGGTACAATGAGCATGAAGACTCAACAGGAATTGCTGTCTGCAATGCAGGAAAAGCAATATTCAATCACGGGTCAAAGCGAAAACTCCTCCGGGGCAATGGTAAGGTCCCAGGCAGTTCCATGTGACTTTGTGCTTGTGGCATCAGGAAACCTCCAGGTGCTTGAAGGAATGCACATAGCAATGAGGTCAAGAATCAGAGGATACGGTTATGAAGTGTTCATGAAAGATTATATGGACGATACCACTGAAAACAGGGAAAAGCTTGTCCAGTTCGTGGCTCAGGAAGTCAAAAACGATGGAAGGATTCCTCACTTTGCAACCGATGCATTGGATGAAATCATCATGGAAGCGAAAAGAAGATCAGGCAAGCAGAACGCATTGACATTAAGGTTAAGGGATTTGGGCGGACTTGTACGTTCAGCAGGAGATGTGGCCATTGAAAAAGGCTCAGAAATTGTAACTGCCGAACACGTGGCCGAAGCCAAAAAATATGCAAGAACTCTTGAACAGCAAATTGCTGACAGGTCCATCATGCAAAGAAAAGACTACAGTATGGTATCTTCTGAAGGTGGAAGAGTCGGCCTTATCAACGGACTTGCAGTAATAGGTGACAGAAGCGGAATTGTATCTCCTATTGCAGCTGAAGCAGCACCTACACAATCCAAAAACGGCGGTCAAATAATTGCTACTGGTAAATTGGGTGAAATCGCTCAGGAATCCGTTCAAAACGTAAGCGCATTAATCAAGAAATACACCAACAAGGACATTTCCCAGTATGACATTCACATTCAGTTTATCCAAACCTATGATGGGGTTGAAGGGGATTCTGCAAGCGTAAGCATTGCAACAGCAGTGATATCTGCTATTGAGGAAATTCCAATTGATCAGACCATTGCATTGACCGGTTCACTAAATGTTCGTGGAGATGTAATGCCTATTGGTGGAGCAACCGCTAAAATCGAAGCGGCTGCTGAAGCTGGAATGAAAAAGGTATTGATTCCTAAATCAAACATGAAAGATGTCATGATTGAGAAGAAATATGAGGACATGATTGAAATCATTCCAACCGAAACCTTGAGTGATGTTTTGGAAAACATTTTGATTAGCGGGTCCAACAAGGATAGGCTGATTGAAAAAATGAAAAATATCGGCTCCAAAGTGGCCGATAAGGTCCCACAAACTAGTATTAACAATCCAACTACTAATTAGTTGGATATTATTATACTTTTTTTAATTTTTAATATTTATTTGTAAAATCTTTTTTTCATTTTTTAATTATTTTTGGAATTCTCCATTAATTATAAATATTCAGTAGTAATAATGTATTATCATGGTTAGTGGATTGAAGTTTAATATTGCAAAATTATCTGGTAAAGTAGTGACTCAAATATCAAAAATAGGTCCTGGTGGAGGTAAGAATATCCCAGGATATGCATTTGACAGAGTAGGAGGTCATGAATCAATTTCTGAGCTTGCAAAAGATTTAAAAATTGGTTCAGTGCTTATAACTGGAACCAATGGAAAGACCACTACCACCACGCTGTTTATTAGGCTTATGACTGGAGACATCGAATTCAGGAAAAGTTTTGAAAACAATACCATCCATTCAATTGTCACTGCAATCCTGAACCAAAAGGGTGACTTGGGAATTTTTGAATATGGAATACGTAACCTGAAATATGGAATTCCCGACACGGTCCAAAAACTTATCAATCCGATTGGTGTTGTCTATACAACCATTTCTAAAGAGCACACTGCCGTGGCAGGTGTTAAAAATCCGTTTGAGGATTATTACAAGGCTAAGGTATTATTGTCACAAGGCATGACTCGAGGTGTAATCATTACAAACTGTGACGATCCGAGAACCGCTCTTATTGGAGTCAATAAACAGAAAGATGTTAAAATAAACTATTATGGATTGGCAATTGACGATATTGTGGATGATGATGCAAGTCCTGTTGAATGTCCTAACTGTGGCGAGACTTTAGACTATTCAATGAGATTTTTAAGCCATAGGGGACGTTATTCCTGCAAATGCGGATTCAAACGACCTGAACCGAATGTCAAGTTAACAAATGTCGAATTCAACAATGACAATTGGAAATTGACCATTGTCGGTGATGTATATAATTATCTGGCTTCCAAAAATGTCCAGTTTGAGGTAAATCTTACAGTGCCTCCTTTCGGAATACACAACATTTACAATACATTGTCATCAATTACAGCTTATGCAACTTTCACACCTAAAACCGAAAACATAAAAAGCAAGGTGGAAAGCGTTTTCAATAATCTGGACATGTCATTCATTCCGCCTGGAAGATTTGAAGTGGTTCAATATAACGACAAATTCATCGGAATCGGCCAGGGGGACAATGGGGATGCAACAAAAATCAATGCCAGATTCATGAATCAGTATGTTGACGGTCCTTTGGAATTCATATACACAACTCCTGATGTTGATGAGGAGGAAATCTTTGAAGACCATTATGATGTAATCAAAAGTATGAATCCTGACCATATCATTGTTGTTCCTGGAAGAAAGTCCATAGAAAAAGCTAAGGAATATTATGAGATAATCAAAAAGGATTTCGATTCTGCTGACTTTTATCCGTTGCCTTATGATCCTATGGATAAGAGAATTGAAAAGCTTACTGAATTCGCCAAGCAATCCAAGTACAATTACATTATAATGACCGGCTGTGGCGAAGAGCAGTCAATGTGGGAAGAGATAAAAAGGAATTTTGACTAGATTATCTTTTCACTAATTATTTTTTCTATTTTTTCATAGAATTCGGATTCGCTTTTTTCTATTTTTTCAAATGATGCGTCAATGCTGCAGTTGCAGACGTCCGTTTTTCCGATGATGTAGTCATCACTGCCCTTTTTAATCAAAATGCCGAAAAGCTTTTCCTCTTCGTCGGCGTTTTCATCGAATTCTTCCTGTGTGAGTTTCAGATTGTAGTCCTTTTCGCAAAAAAGGTCACATTCGTTGATAATCGGCATGAATGTCATCATGCCCACTGGCAGAAAGATGTTTTCCCTTTCATGAATTTTCAAAAGTCTTTCCTCATAGGAATCATTGTCGTTTATTCCGTAGCCTTCGATTTCGGAGATATTGTTGGTGCCCATATGGAAATCATCATCAATGATGAAGGCGAAGAGGTCAGGGTCTACATAATTATTGCATGAAGCTCTGATATTTTTAATGGTTTCTTTAATATTCATCATAAAATGTCCCGTATTTTTCATTTAATTAAAGTAGATAATCTATTCTATTGATTTGTTTCACATGGTATATAGGAGTATCTTTATACTTGAAAAAACAATATTTTAATCAATGATTTTAAAAACATCTAATCTGATTTTAAGGCCGTGGGAGGAAAGTGATGCGGAATGCCTGTATCACTTTGCCAAAAATCCGAACATTGGTCCCATTGCAGGTTGGCCGCCTCATGAAAGCGTTGAAGATAGTCTGAATATTATCAAAACGGTATTTTCCAAAAGGGAGACTTATGCTATTGTAAAAGATGATATTCCAATCGGTTGTGTAGGGCTTCTGTTTCATCCCGACACAAACCACTGGTGGGGCGAGGGTGCAGCGGAACTGGGCTACTGGATTGGAGAGGAATACTGGGGCAACAATTATGCATTTGAAGCATCAAAGACTTTAATCAAAAGGGCATTCGATGAATTGAATGTCCATGAGATTTATGCAAGTTATCGGATTGAAAACAAACAGTCTAAAAGGGTTTTGGAAAAATTGGGTTTTAAATATTATTCGGAACTGGTCAATGAAAATTATTTGGGGGAATTTTTCCGGGAAGTGGCCATGAAGTTGGAAAAATAATTTATATTAAAAGAGATTAATTTTTAACTAATGACAAGAACATGCAAAAATTGCGGATTTGTTAATCAGGACGATTATGATTTTTGTGCAAAATGCGGCACACCGCTGGTTGAAGGACTGCAGCCTAAAAATGTTTATGTGTATAGGGCTGATCAGCTTCAGGTGAATAAGAAGGCACTTGCGGCGGCATATATCATAACCATATTTCTATCATGGAGCGGTTTTGTTGTTAGTTTGATTTCAAAACAAACCCATCTTGCGGTTTTCACTTTTTTTGGTTTTTTCATGCCGTTCTATCTGCTGCAGGCTAAACACCCGACCTTAAAAAAGCATGGTTTGATAATGATGATGATTTCATTGGTTGGGGTGTCACTTTCATTTTATGTCATGTTTCACTAGACAAAATGGAATGTGATTTTTCCTTGCAATATCTGAACCGGGATTTGGAATATGTTTGGCACGTGCTGGCTCATTGCGGTGTCTATTGCATCCCCTCTGGACATGGTTCCGGGAACCTTGTCATTTCCGGCATAACCATTATATGCATCGTTTGCACGGATGTCATCCACTATGCTGTCACCGAATATCGCTTGAGCGCCTTCACTGCTTAAGCTGACGATAATATGCGGTGTAGTGTGATACGTATAAGTCATTATGTCACGGGCGGCGCCGTATGGATCCTGAGGATTGTCAATATGAACGTTATGCAGGGTTTGTCCTTCTGCATTAAAGGAACTGCCAGGGTAAACCCAGTCCAATCCGGCAAGTGAAAATGTTGCGGCCATATCAATACTTGCATCCTCTCCGGTATCCTCACAAACTATTAAAACAGGACTGACAAGTGTTGATGCCATAAATATTACTATTATGGCCACAATTGCTATGAGAATTAAATGTAATTTTTTCATATTAAAATTTTTTAGTTTTTTATAATATTAATACTTAACCTTTTTTAATTATCAGATACATATATAATTCCAGATAGAATTTTTTGGTGATAATGTGATTATAGGTGGTTCAGCTTCTCAAGATTTAGCAGCTCATGTTGCACGTGAACTCGGTGAAGAATTATGTTATGTTGAAACTCGTAAGTTTCCGGATGGAGAAAGATATTTAAGAATCAGCGGTGAACTTGAAGATGAAGTGACCGTTATCCAGTCAACCGGATATCCTCAGGATGAAAATCTGATGGAATTGCTTTTCATAATTGCCAATCTGAAAGATTTGGGAGTTAAAAAGGTAAAAGCGGTGGTTCCATACATGGGTTATGCAAGACAGGAAAAACGTTTCAATCCTGGAGAGACAGTTTCAGCTAAAATCATTTGTGATTTGATTCAATCAGCAGGTGCTGATGAATTCATCACTTTCAACATTCACGAGGAATGCGTTTTAAACTTCTTTGACATTCCTGCAAGAAACATCTCTGCAATGCCTGCCATTGCCGAATACTTGAGCAAAAAATTATCAAGACAGGGCAAAGACAATCCTTTGGTTATCGCTCCGGATAAGGGCGCTTACGGATTTGCTCAGGAAATGTCTGCAATCATCGGATGTGACTGCACATATCTGACTAAAGTCCGTCTGGGACCTGACAAGGTTGAAACCAAAATCGTGGATGTAAGATGCGACAGCGAAAGTGAAAACACCGTAAACGTTGATTCAGTCAAAGGCATGAATGCAATTATCATAGATGACATTATTGCAACTGGAGGAACCATCGTGAATGCAATCAACATTCTAAAGCAATATGGTGCATCATCAGTCGATGTATGTTGCGTACACCCTATTTTGACTAACAACGGTGCTACAAGGATTTATGCTGCTGGTGCAGATAAGATTATCGGAACCAACAGTCTATCCTCAGACACTTCACGCGTATCTCTTGCAAAAGCAATTGCGGATGCATTGAGGGAATGATATGGATAAGAATCAGATAAAAAAGGAATTAGTCGACAAGTCCAATGATATTTTGACAAAATATTCAGAGCCTGATGTTGTTGAGGATGTATCGGTCATGAATATGGCTGCTAAAACTGTGTTTTTGGGCTCTTTAAAGGTTTACAATACTGAAATAGTTCCAAATGTCATTAACGATTTGAATAAGCAACTGAAAGGATATGGGGAACTGGTCGTCAGGGACCAGAGGGTTACTCCATGCTGTGCACCAAGCTATATCCATATCAGTTTTAACGTTACTATAAAAAATTGAGATTATGAAGGAATTCAAACTTAAGTCACCTTATAAACCGTTGGGTGATCAACCAAAAGCCATTAATTCCTTGGCTCAGGGGATAAATGATGGAGTTAAGGAGCAGACTCTTTTAGGAGTGACAGGTTCTGGAAAGACTTTCACAATGGCAAATGTCATTGAGAAGGTTCAAAAGCCTACTCTGGTCATTTCACACAACAAAACATTGGCGGCGCAATTGTATGAGGAGTTCAGGGAATTTTTCCCGGACAATGCCGTCGAGTACTTTGTCAGCTATTATGATTACTATCAGCCTGAGGCATATGTTCCGAGAACAGACACATTCATCGATAAGGAAGCTTCAATCAATGACGATATTGATATAATGAGGCATTCAGCAACCCAATCGCTCCTGTCAAGGGATGATGTCATTGTTGTAAGCAGCGTAAGCTGCATTTACGGTATCGGTTCTCCTGAGGACTATGGGGAATTTGCCTTCGGCATTGCTGTTGGAGACATTTATGAGAGATCCGAAATCCTTGCACGATTGGTCTTCATGCAGTATGAGAGAAACGACATCGAATTTGACCGTGGTCAGTTCAGGGTCAGGGGAGATGTCATTGAAATCAATCCTGTTCATGGAACTCCTCCGATTAGAATTGAGCTTTTTGGTGATGAAATCGATGCAATAAGTTTGATTGACAAGGTCACAGGCAAAAAGGAGGAATCCCTTCAGAGGTATATGATTTTCCCTGCAAAGCACTTTGTAGTTGGCCAGGACAAAATGGATGTTGCGCTGTCCAAAATCAAGAACGAATTGAATGAAAGGTTGTCAGAGCTAAATTCTATGGGAAAAATGCTTGAGGCCCAAAGGCTGGAACAGAGGACTCGTTTTGATATAGAAATGCTTCAGGAAATGGGATACTGTCCTGGAGTAGAGAATTATTCCATGCACCTTTCAGGGCGTGAATGGGGAGAAAAGCCATATTCCCTTTTAAAGTACTTCCCTGATGACTTTTTGACAATAATTGATGAATCCCACGTTACCGTTCCTCAAATCAGGGGGATGTACAATGGGGACAGGGCACGTAAGGAAACTTTGGTGGAGCATGGTTTCAGATTGCCGTCTGCCAAGGAAAACAGGCCTTTGAGGTTTGATGAGTTCGAATCATCTGTAAATCAGGTAATTTATGTCTCCGCAACACCCGGTCAGTATGAGCTTGCAAAATCAAGAAACGTGGTTGAGCAGATTATCAGGCCGACAGGTCTTGTAGATCCGGAAGTGCTGATTCGTCCGGTAACCGGTCAGGTTGAGGATTTGCTTAAGGAAGTAAGGCTGACTGCAGAAAAAGACGAAAGGGTGCTTGTAACCACATTGACAAAGAGGATGGCTGAGGATTTGACTGATTACTATGCAAGAATCGGAGTCAAGGTGAGGTATATGCACTCCGAAATCGATACTCTTGAGAGGATTGACATTGTTGATGATTTAAGGAGGGGCAAATTCGATGTGCTTGTTGGCGTAAACCTTTTAAGGGAAGGTCTGGACTTGCCTGAAGTCTCTCTGGTGGCCATATTGGATGCCGATAAGGAAGGGTTTTTGAGAAACGAAACCTCTCTGATACAGACCATCGGTCGTGCTGCAAGAAACGTCAACGGCCGTGTAATAATGTATGTGGATGAAATGACCGATTCGGTTCAAAAGGCATATGACATTACACTTAAAAGGCGCAAGCTGCAGATGAAATACAATGAGGTTCATGGAATCACTCCGAAATCCACTCAAAGGACCCTGAAAGAAAAACTCGCTGAAGAGGATGAAAAGTACAAGGGAATCGGCCGTGATGTCAGTAAAATACCAAAAGATGAGCTTAACTTGCTGATTAGAGATTTGGAAAAGGACATGAAGGATGCTGCAGCAAGGCTTGACTTTGAACGGGCGGCTGATTTGAGAAATAAGTTATATGCATTAAAGGGATTTGAAAAATAGTTTTCAATTTAATTTTTTTCCATTTTTTTTGTTGAACAAAATCATTAGTTATTTATATTCCTTTGAAACAAATGTATATGTGATGTTATTTTCAAGAAAACATGTTAAATTCGCATTAATTTTAATGATTTTCGCCGTATTGTCGGTTTCTATTGTTAGTGCAACAGACATTAATTCAACAGATGCGCTGACTGTCGATGATGCTGGTGAACACATTGAATTAAGTGATAATCTGGATGAACTGGAGTCCAAAGAGGTACTGTCCGATAAACAGGCTCCTTCTATTGATATTAATTCATCCCAGGTCACTACGGGTGAAGAGATTGAAATTTCTCTTAAAGATTCAAGTAATGTGTCATTGGTTAATAAGAATTTAACAGCAACAATAAACAATGAACAACACCCGCTTTTTACGAATGAAAATGGTACTGCAAAGCTAAAGATTGATTTGCCTGCTAAAAGTTATGTGCTGCAGGTTAATTTCTTGGGAGACGATGAGTATGCTCCTGTCAATAAGACTTTTGATATAACAGTTTCAAAAATCAATGCGACACTTTCTTTTGGCCCAACCGGCTTGAAGAATGGCGAGTATCTTTATGCTTACCTTAAGGATATCAATGGAAATCCTATTCAAAATGTTCCGTTATCATTTAATGTAAACAATAACTTGTATACCTATGATACAGATTCCAATGGTCGTGCAGGACTGAAGATCAGTTTGTCTCTAGGCTCACATGGCATAACCGTTGGCTTTGCTGGAAATGACTATTATAATTCTGTCAGCCAAACGGTTAACGTAATGGTTCTCATACCTACTTCAATTGTTATCGGCAATTCCATCCTTTTGACCAATGGTTTTTTAAGGGTATATTTAAGAAGCGATTCCCAATCCATATTGGCTAATCAGCTTATAAAAATCACTATCAATGGCAAGGTTTATGAAAAAAGAACCAATTCCGAAGGGATAGTCATTTTCAAGCCTATGCTTGGTACAGGCACACTCACAGTCAAAGTGGAATTCGGCGGAACTTCAACCGTTGCTCCGACTCAGGCTACAAAACAGGTGACAGGCATTAAAGGTAATGCAAAAAATCCTTTGAAATCAAAGATTCCTTTGAGAAATGGTATTCCTGATGTGGATTATATGACTGGAAATTATGTTATGGCTGATCCGGACATGACCTACACCCTTTTAAAATCCCAGTATAAGGAAGTCATTAAAAGGGACAGCTACTGCTTATACTTGAAAAAGAAATTGAGCAAATACACTTTCTTCAAGTCCAAATCAGAGCCAAAACTCAATCACATTATCAAAAGGGAAAAATGGAATGTAATTGAAAGGGCACTTAACACTAAGATAGTTAAGAAAAACAAGCATAACTACTGGCCAAAACAGATTAAAGCTTCTCTCAAGGGAAAATCCTATACCTATCCTGAGGTAAGGGACGTGCAGAATACAGGATACACTTGCGGACCGACTTCCGCCAGCATGTGCAGCCAGGCATTGAGAAACTATTACTGTGAAAAATACCTGGCTAAAAAGGCAGGTTCCACAGCCTCTTCCGGTTCAAGTACCAGCGGCCTTAAAAGGGCTTTGGAGAAATGCCATTTCAAATGTTCCATTTACTATAAAAGTTCATTCAATAAAGCTTTAAAACAGCTTAAGAAAGGAGGCGCTGCTTTAGTATTCCATACCTGGAACCATTATGTCTGCATTTTAGACATAAGCAAAGACGGCAAGAAAGTGCTGGTCGGCAATCCTTCAGGGGATTATGACTATGGAAGCCATAGCATTCCGACCAACTGGCTGACCGTCAAGAAAATGAAAAAGCGCTTTAACAATTATGACACATCGGGTCTGGTTGTTAAGCTCAAATACTCCTTGAGCAAGGCAAAGAAGAAGTCCATGAACTACTTCTATTCAAATATGGGTACTAAATGGTCTCGTCAGAATGTAAATGAAAGGATACCTCAAATTCAGGATCCTTTCTATTAATTCTTTTTTTTAATTTTTTTTCAATATTGATTTTGCTTTAAAACATTATCGGGTCATTATAAAATTGTTTCAGACTCATATCGCAATGTTTATTAATTTTAAAAACTAATAATTAAATTACCTAATTTTGTAATTACTTTGCAACTGCTCTCTAAAATATTTTATATAGGGGAGTATCTAATATTATTAAGGAGTTTAATTATGACTGATGAAGATAAAAAAATGATTGTCATAAAGGGTGCACGTGAGCACAATCTGCAGGATATTGATGTCACTGTGCCCCGTGATGAGTTTATTGTAATTACAGGTCTCAGTGGGTCTGGAAAGTCTTCGCTAGCTTTTGATACAATTTACGCTGAAGGACAGCGCAGATATGTTGAATCATTATCTGCTTATGCAAGACAGTTTCTGGGGCAGATGAAAAAGCCTGAAATGGAATCCATTGAGGGATTGTCCCCTGCGATTTCAATTGACCAGAAAACAACAAGGGAAAATCCCAGGTCAACTGTAGGCACAATCACTGAAATCTATGATTATTTGAGATTATTGTTTGCAAGAATAGGAATTCCTCATTGTCCGAATTGTGGAAAGGAAATCTCTCAGCAGACCATTGGCCAGATTGGCGATTCGGTCATTGAAGAGGGCGAAGGGGTCAAGATTCACATATTGTCTCCTGTTGTTCGAGATAAGAAAGGCCAATTCAAGGATGTCCTTGACGATTTGAGAAACAAGGGATTTGTAAGGGTTCGTGTCGATGGTGAAGTCAGGGATTTGGATGAGGACATAGAACTTGCAAAGACATACAGGCACAATATTGATGTTGTAGTTGACAGACTGAAAATCAGAAAGGACGTTGATTTTAAAAGAAGGCTCGTTGACTCATTGGAAACTGCAGCGGAATTCACAGACGGTTTGATAACTGTATTGTTTGACAATGGCGAGGAACAATATGAGAAAAAATACTCAGAGCACTTTGCCTGTGTCGACTGCGGAATAAACTTTGAGGAGCTGACCCCTAGGATGTTTTCATTCAATGCGCCTCAGGGGGCCTGTCCTGAATGTAACGGTATCGGTTCCAAAATGGAAATCGATCCGGACCTGATTGTTCCCGACAAGACTCTGACATTAAACGAGGGAGCAATTGCGCCTTGGTCAAAATCATCCAAGCGTGAAAATTACTATTATCAGATGCTTGAGGCGGTTTCAAATCACTTCAACTTCAGCATGGACATTCCATTCAATGAACTGGATAGCGAATATCAAAACACCATTCTTTACGGATGCAAGGACAAGATTCCATTCACATTCAAAAGAAGAAACAAGTCCTATATGGTAAACCGTAAGTTTGAAGGTGTGATTCCAAGGATGGAGAGATTATACTTTGAAACCAAATCCAACTATTCAAGAAAATACATTTCCAAATTCATGAGCGACAGGAAATGTCATGTCTGTGACGGCAAAAGATTAAGGCCGGAAATATTGGCTGTCACTGTCGGTGGAAAGTCAATCATCGACGTTTGTGATTTGGCCATCAAGGATTCATATCAGTTCTTCCAGGATTTGGAGCTGACAGAAAGGGAAATGTTCATTGCAAAAGAGGTTCTAAAGGAGATTAAGGAGCGTTTGAGCTTTTTGGTTGAAGTGGGTCTTGACTATCTGTCAATGTCAAGGTCTTCAGGAACCCTTTCAGGAGGGGAGGCTCAAAGGATTCGTTTAGCCACTCAAATCGGTTCCGGTCTGGTGGGTGTCCTTTACATTTTGGACGAGCCAAGTATAGGACTTCACCAAAGGGACAACATCAAGTTGATTGAGGCACTTAAAAGGCTTAAGGATTTGGGAAACACTCTTGTGGTCGTTGAGCACGATGAGGAAACCATTTTATCAGCAGACCATGTTGTTGACATAGGTCCCGGAGCCGGTGAGCATGGTGGTAAGGTCGTAGCTCAGGGAACTCCTCTTGACATCATGAACAATCCCGATTCAATCACAGGCCAATACATCTCAAGGGCCAAAAAGATTGATGTTCCTAAAGAAAGGCGTGAGGGCAACGGCAAATTCATAAAAATAATAGGTGCCGCTCAAAACAACCTGAAGGAAATTGATGTTGAAATCCCGCTGGGATTATTCACCTGTGTAACCGGGGTAAGCGGTTCAGGCAAAAGCAGTCTGATTAATGAAATTCTCTACAAGGGAGCACAGGGCAAATTATCCAAAAAATTCATGTTTGCAGGCAAATATAAGGAAATTGAAGGTCTTGAAAACATTGACAAGGTCATTGCAATTGACCAAAAGCCGATTGGAAGAACTCCAAGATCAAACCCTGCAACATATACTGGAGTGTTCACCGATATCCGTGACCTGTTTGCAAACACTCCCGAATCAAAGGCCAGGGGTTACAAGCCTGGAAGATTCTCATTCAACGTCAAGGGCGGAAGATGTGAGGCATGTACCGGTGACGGTATTGTACAGATTGAGATGCACTTTTTGGCTGATGTTTACGTTCCATGTGAAGTCTGCGGCGGTAAAAGATACAATGAAGAGACTTTGGATATAAGATATAAGGGCAAAAACATCTATGAGGTCCTTGAAATGACCGTTGAGGAAGCTCTGGAATTCTTTGAAAACATTCCAAAAATCACCAAAAAGCTTCAGACTTTATACGATGTCGGTTTGGGCTACATGAAGATAGGCCAGCCTGCAACAACATTGTCAGGTGGGGAAGCCCAAAGAATCAAGCTTGCAAAAGAGCTTTCAAGAACAAGCACAGGCAAGACATTATATATTCTGGATGAACCTACCACCGGTCTTCACTTTGCAGACATCAAAAGATTGCTAGAAGTTCTGGCAAGATTGACCGATGCGGGCAATTCCGTGGTTGTAATTGAGCATAACCTCGATGTCATCAAGACTGCAGACCACATTATTGACCTTGGTCCTGAAGGCGGAGACGGCGGCGGTGAAGTTATCGCTACCGGAACACCTGAAGAGGTGGCTGAAGCCGGAACCTATACCGGTGAGTTTCTGGAGCGCATGCTCAATGAAAACATAACTCCATATGCAAAAGAATTAGTAGAAGATATTGGAAAGTGATTATCTTCTATTTTTATTATTTTTAACAATTTTTCTTAATAATTTTAGTCAATCATGTCATCTTTTGATTTTATTTTTTATAGATATATTTAGTTAAAATCCATTTTTTAAAAGAATTACATTATAAAAACTCTTTTTTTTAGAAATTTTTCAATAAATTTATATATTTTACTGAATAAAGATTTTATCAACTAATAATAGTAAACTTTAAATAGTTGTTTAAAGCCTATTAGTAGTACAATTATTATTCAGGTGATAATAATGAGAGAGTTATATAAGAAGATGATTGACGAGTCAATGGCTGCCCAAAAGGCAGATATTGCAGTCATATCAGAAAATAGGTACAATGACTTTAAAATAACTGATGCAAAACCATATGCCGATGCGGTATCTGGCATGAAAGCATTGGACGGTCAGGCAGAATCTGTAATTAACTTGCATAAGGAATCTGTTAAAAACCACTTTGAAATTCTATCTTCCATTACAGACACCTTGAAATGCGAAGATGATCCTTTCATTGAACATTTCCAAACTCCTCCTGTTCTGGAAATATTATGTGAAGAGGATGGGGAATTTGCAGACAGCTTGGACAAGTTCATCCAAGCCATTGCAGATAATGAAGCACTAATCTCCAAAGAATCAATCAGAAGATATGGTGGTTTTTACGGACCGACCTGTGTAGTGGACTTTGCATTGATGCCTGGAAGTACCAGTAATGTGGTAAACCAAATACTGCAAAAAACCGACATTCCGGTAGCTCATAAACAGGCAATCCTTTCAGCAAAATCATGGGGTATGAACACATCATATGGTGTTGGAGATGCCTTCGCCAATGCCCTTGAAGCGGGTGCAACCGCTGCTCAAGCAACTGAAAAGGAAATTGCCGCATTGCAAATGATTTACAAAACCCCTATTGAAGGACAAGGACAATTGATGGATGATGCAGACCACTCATCATTTGATGTAAGGGACTACATGAACAAATACAAAAAGGCAATGACACCGGTCGTTAAGGCTGCAATGAATGATGGAGTGCACTACGGTAACATCGTAACCGTTCCTGCATACTGTGTCGGAGATATAGGACACCACATCGGTCAGTCCACTTACAACATGTGCAAAGATGACATGACCTTGGCAATCGTTCAGGCAACAGCTGAAGTTATTGATGCAACATTGAGAAATAACCTGGACAACTACAAATCAGCATTTGATGTTCTTAAGTTATCCACAGGTTCATCTGCATGTGCAACAGAATTCATCCTGGAATTGGACGGATTCAACGCACCTATGGTCGTGGACTTGTTCTCCAAAAGGTTCCACAACTTCGTACAGCAATATCCAACAAGGGGTGCAGCTGCAGAATTGCACAACTGTGACTTCATGGACATGATTTACAGAGGATTCAATGCAATCAGCGGTGCAAGAAAATTCAGAGCAGGTACCGGCGGAGAGTTAGTGCCTAAAATCAATGGATTTGACGTTGACCTAAGTCCGATTTTAGCCAGTGAAACAGTAATGAACCCGCAAAGATACACTTACCCTGCATGTGCTATTACAGTAAGATTCTCATCTCTCATGAGATTGGCAGACTATCCATGTCTTTTAACTTCAGAACCAATTACAGCAACCATGATGACAAACATTATTGCACTTAACAAGGAAGCACCAGGATCTCCTGTAAGAGGATGTAAAAACTGTGCTGCCGCTTCACTTGTGGACAATAAACACGAATACTGTCAATGGAGAGATGCTGTTTAGGTGAGTTAGATGACTTGTAATATAAGAAAAAAATTCTTTGCGGAACTCCTTGGAACATTTTTCCTGGTATTTTTCGGTACAGGTGCAGCTGTAGTGACCCTTTTGATTACAGAGGCGGCAGGTGCCACAGGAATCGGACCTTTGGGAGGACTTGGTGACTGGATTGCCATCGCTTTGGCATTCGGTCTGACTGTAATGATATGTATCTATGTGTTCGGAAAGATATCCGGTGCACACCTGAATCCTGCGGTTTCCATCGGACTTTTGGTAACCAAAAACATTGCTTTGGTTGACAGCATCTATTATATAGTTGCACAGGTCATCGGCGCATGTTTAGGAAGCCTTTGTCTGTTCTTATGTCTTGGCGCTCCGGCAGTTACAATCGGAGGGCTGGGTGCAACAGCTCCCGGACTTGGCGTAAGCTATATGCAGGCAATGTTTGCCGAATTTTTGGGAACATTCTTCCTTATGATGGTTGTAATGGGTGTAGCGGTCGATAAAAAGGCAGAACCTGGTTTTGCTGGAATATCAATCGGTATGACAGTTGCTGCAGTAATTGTTGTTTTAGGCGCATTTACCGGTGCTTCAATCAACCCTGCACGTACATTCGGACCATACCTGATGGATATGGTTCTGGGAGGACAAAACCTTTGGGGATTCTTCCCGATATATCTTGTCGGACCTATTTTAGGTGCAATCTGTGCGGCTTTCGCATATGCTTACCTTGCAAAAGGCAGTGGAGTCTGTGAACTCCCACAGCCATTCAATGATGAATAATTCTTTTTGAATTATTCAACTTTTTCTTTTTTTGTTCTTTTTTTTCATGTCCTGACAATAATGGTATAGCCTTGTTTTTTTCATAGTGAAGTAAATATTGCTTTAAATTAATATTAAAGTATTTATATTAAGTAAAATAGATAATTTGTTTGTAAAAATTTGTTTTTAAAAAATTCACTAAAAATTAAGGAGATAAATGTTATGTTGGCAAAAGACATTGAACCCATTTCGCAGGCCATGGACAAGTCATTCAGATATGTAGGGGGCCAGTGGGCAGCTGATTTTCATTTGAATTTAGAACTGCCAGGTGTCTTTAAGGAGTTGCTTCAAAATGATACTGTAATAGATCCTAAAACGGGAATAAGGATGGATCTGCTAGAATTAGCGGAACTCGAAGGAGGGATTGAAATATTGATTAATATTGAACACCAATCCACAAGATTAGATACAATCAAAATCAGGATAATCGATGGATACAAAAACTATTCAAAATGCAAGCATAATCTTCCATTGCTTTCTGTAATCGTCAGTCCATTCAAAAAAGAGGAACAAGAAAGTGAATATCGTGCAACTGAATCAGATGTCCTCCAACCTGTATTTATCACAATCGATGATGATGAAATTAAAAAAAGGTTAAATATACTCAAGGACAATATTAATAACAAAGAAATAGAAAATCATATTATTTTAAACGTTGCCATAATCGCCATATTTGTCTTAAACAATAAATATGAAGTCCTTAAGAAGTTGTGCTTGATACTTATACATTCAAAAGGAATTAAAGGTGAAATCAGAGGAGATATGGTAAAAGTCCTTGTGGAAATGATTAAATTCAAATTACAAGATAATAAGGATCAAGTAATGGAGTTGTTAGAAATGTTAGGTAAAGATAAAGAAACTGCAAAAAGGGGCATGAGAATTTGGTATGAGGAAGAATTTGCACAACTGGAAGCACAACACAAAAAAGAACTCAGCATTAAAGATGCACAATACAAGAAAGAGCTAGCTGAAAAGGATGAGTCTCATGCTATTGAGTTGGCTGAAAAGGTTGAGTCTCATGCTATTGAGTTGGCTGAAAAGGATAAAAAGATTGCTGAGTTAAATGCATTGCTCAGAGCAAATGGCATTAATTAATTCTTGTTCAAGATAACCTTTTACAACCATTCATTGATGAATAATTCTTTGAATTATTCAACCTTTCTTTTTTTGAAAACCTATTTAAATTAATTATGACTAATATTAATTTAAGGTGATAAATTGAGTTTTGATATTAGGGAATCTTTTTTAATTTTTATTCGTGGGGTCCTTATGGGCTCAGCAGATATTGTTCCGGGAGTTTCAGGAGGAACAATAGCATTAATAACTGGGATTTATGCTCATTTGGTTGAATCAATCAGTAAAATCAAGTTTGGATTTATAAAACCATTATTTAAGGGTGATTTCAGAGGATTTTGGAATCAGATGCTTGATGAAATTGATTTCAAGTTCTTCATACCATTGGTTTTGGGTATAGGTGTTGCATTTCTGACTTTGGCAAAAGTAGTTACCTATTGTATGGATGTGCATACTGCACTGACCTATTCATTCTTCCTGGGTTTGATTGTAGCTTCAGCAGTGATTCTATTTAGAAAACTCAATGAATTTAATATAAAAACCGTAATATTTGCCGTAATTGGAGCTATTTTGACATTCATATTCGTCAGCCTTAATCCGATAGCTGCAAACCATTCCCTGATTATAATATTCATTTCTGGAATGATTGCAATATGTGCAATGATTTTACCTGGAATTTCAGGATCATTCCTGCTTCTTCTGCTGGGACAGTATGAATACATGCTTAATGCGCTTCATCAGCTTCATTTTGCAGAAATTATTACTTTTGTAGTGGGCGCATTGATAGGAATACTTGGTTTTTCAAGAATACTCAATTTCCTGCTCAAAAACCATAAGGAAGTGACAATGGCATTTCTCATTGGTGTAATGCTTGGATCACTAAGAGTTCCCGCTGTCGAGATTGTTCATTCAGTCAGCGTTAACTTTTCAGGACTCCTGCCGTGCCTTATTGTTGCGATAATCGCTTTTGTATTGATTATCATTTTAGAAACCAGATTCGATTATATCGATTAATCTGGTTTTAAAAACTTATTAACAATCAAAAATATATTGAATTATAATGCTAGTTTTAAAGAAAGTCAAAAAACAGTGGAGATTATATCCGATCGGCTCACCAAAAGGGGCACTGAATCACAAAAGGGAACCTGAATTTGTTGGAAACATCAAGTTCTCACAGGAAGGTGACTCATTGTCCATTGCCAGATTCGTGGCCGATTACAACTTCAAGGACAACTCCACTTTAAATGAAAAGCTGGTGCCTCCTGGAGAGGTAACCAAATTATTGCGTTCACAGGCTGTTTTTCTCGCAACCCCTGACGAAAAGGTGGAAAGATTTCTCAAGTCATTGAACATCAAGGTCAGAAAGACAAGGGTATGTGACTACTGTGCATATGAGGGAAACATCACCATCGTCAATTCAGATTATTCATATAAATATCATAATCAGCTGATTTGCAAGGAATGCGCTTTTGATACGATAAAGCAGGAACTGAAACTTCAGGGATTTGACAAAAAGATTTTCAGAAACCTTAAAAAGACTTTGGAAAAGACTGGAAGTCTTGAAAAGACATTGTCCGTTCTGGACCCTCACTTTGATCCCCTAAAGAACATGAAACTTACTCTGTTTGACAAGACCAGAAAGTCAAAGCACATCATACCTCCGGTTGACATGAAAAGGCTCAAGATTCCTAAGGATTTTAAGGAAGTCCTTTTGAGCTCAGGCAACACAAAGCTGCTGCCGGTTCAGTATCTGGCCATCAAGGAGGGTTTGCTTAAAGGAAAGGACCTTCTGGTTGTCAGTGCAACAGGTTCAGGTAAGACATTGGTCGGTGAGCTTGCAGGAATCACCAAGGCCTTGAAAGGCAAAAAATTCGTTTTCTTGACTCCTCTGGTCGCCCTTGCAAACCAGAAGTATCGTGACTTCAAAAAGAAATACTCAAAATTGGGCTTGAAGGTTGCCATCAAGGTCGGAAGAAACCGTGTAAAGGCTAAAGGTGAATTGAATCTGCCAGATAGCGATGTCTCAAAGGCAGACATTGTGGTTGCAACATATGAAGGAATCGATTATCTTTTAAGAAACGGCAACTCCGCCAGCCTGTCTAATTTAGGGGTAGTTTTAATCGATGAGATTCATATGATTGATGATGAGGGCCGTGGAACCCGCCTCAACGGTCTGATTAAAAGGGTGAAGCATTTATATCCAAAAACCCAGGTCATCGGACTTTCCGCAACAGTCAAAAACCCGGAATTTTTAGCCGATGAGTTCAGCATGAAGCTGGTCGAGTACTCCGAGCGTCCGGTTCCTCTGGAAAGGCACCTTGTTTATGTGAGAAACGAGGCTCAAAAAAGGCATATCATGCAGAGGCTTGTCAAAAGGGAATTCAACACCAAATCCAAAAAGGGATTCAGGGGACAGACTATCATATTTACAAATTCAAGGCGAAAAACACATCAGATTGCCAATTTCCTAAACAACAAGCATATCAATGCCCATGCCTATCATGCGGGACTGTCCTATTACAAGAAGGAAAGGATAGAAAAGGACTTTGACAAGGGAAAGATTTCATGTGTCGTAACAACTGCTGCCCTTGCTGCGGGTGTGGACTTTCCGGCTTCCCAGGTTATTTTTGACTCATTGGTCATGGGAAACAAATGGATCAATCCCAACGAGTTTGCCCAGATGCTTGGACGTGCCGGAAGACCGTCCTATCATGACAGAGGCATAGTATATCTTCTGCCTGAAGTCGGAAATGACTTTGCAGGGGACTCAGAAGAGGCAATGGCACTGGACCTTCTTGAAAGCAACAGCGATGATGTATATATAGAATATGATGAGGAATCTGCTTATGAGCAAATATTGGCCGATATCTCTTCGACTTCTATCCAATCGACCAGTGAACTTAACAAATTCTATAAGAATATTGACGTTCCGATAAGCATCAAGATTGCCGTTGATGAAATGGGGGAATTGGGTTTGATAAGTCGTGCCGCCAATAGGCTGGAAGTCACAAAATATGGAAGGGCGACTTCGGTTTCATTTCTATCGATTGCAGATGCAGAATTTATCAAGAATACCTTGAATGACAGAAACTATCTGATTCATTATGTGGGACATTCTCCGATGTACAAGAAAAAGGAAAAGTATGACAAGCTGAAGGTATTGATTCTGGCCATGGCGATGGATTTGGAGATGTTTGAAAATGCTTACCTTTCAAGCGTTATCCACAATCAGATTGCAAATGCACTTAAAATCAAATTCTCAACAAGGCTGTTTGCAGAATCTACATTAGATATTATCTCATCAGGTGAGGCCATCGGCAAGCTTGACAAGAAGTTTCAGGATGCAATGATTGCCCTTCAGACGGATTTCATGCAGTGCAGGTGTCAGGACAGGCCATTCTGTTCATGCATGCAGAGAGGGATTTCAGAGGTTATTGTACATGAGCGATTAAAGGGCAAGGACCCGCAGGACATATCAAACAAGCTGTTCAGAAAGTATCAGATACAGGTCTATCCGGGGGACATTTTTTCATGGCTGGACAACTTCGTCAAGAATTTGGACGCAATCAAAAGGATTGCCAAGGCTTACAATAAAAATAATATAGTTAAAAAAACTAATTACTTAATCAAGAAAATCGAAAATGGGTGAATAAATGTTTGCAGAAGACAAGATATTAATCGGATGTAATGAAAATACGGATGTGTTTTTATTGCCGAAGCTTGCTAACCGTCACGGTTTGATAGCTGGAGCAACGGGTACAGGAAAAACTGTTACATTAAAGGTCATGGCTGAATCCTTTTCGGATCTTGGAGTTCCGGTATTTCTGGCCGATATGAAAGGGGACATTTCAGGACTTGCAAAGGCAGGTTCCGACACAGATTTCATAACAAACAACAGGCAGAAATACGGCCTTGATGATAGAGGATTCAATTTCAAGCAGTATCCAGTTGAGTTTTGGGACCTGTTTGGCCAAAAAGGTTTGCCGGTAAGGGTAACATTATCAGAAATGGGTCCGGTATTGCTTGCAAAAATCCTGAACCTCTCAGAAGCCCAATCCGGTGTATTGAACATCATATTCAGGGTGGCTGATGAACATTCACTTCCAATCATTGACCTGAAGGACATGAAGGCCATGATCAATTACGTTGTTGAAAACAAGGACCAGTTTGAAGGCGAATATGGTGCAATCGCCGACAAGTCAGCCAACACAATCTTAAGAAACCTGATTGCACTGGAAGACCAGGGAGGAAACGATTTCTTCGGCGAGCCTGCACTTGAAATTGGAGACTTCATGCAGCTTGATGACAATGGAAAGGGAATAATTAATATTTTGGACGCTCAAAAGCTGTCCCTGTCACCTGAAATATACTCAACATTCTTGCTTTGGATGCTTTCCACATTATTTGAAACATTGCCTGAAGTGGGGGACATGGACAAGCCTAAATTCGTATTCTTCTTTGATGAGGCACATCTCCTGTTTGATGACATGACACCTGAATTCAGCAAGAGAATCGAACAGATTGTAAGGCTGATTCGTTCAAAAGGAGTTGGATTATATTTCATTTCCCAATCTCCTGCAGACATTCCTGATGATATTCTTGCCCAATTGGGTAACCGGGTACAGCATGCGCTTCACGCATACACTCCAAAAGACCAGAAGGCCGTTAAGGTCGCTGCCGAGACATTCAGACCAAACCCTGACTTCGATACGGCTGAAGTGATTTCCAATCTGGGAATAGGTCAGGCACTTGTGTCAACCCTTGATGAGAAGGGTGTTCCGGGTGTAGTGGAGCAGGTGGACATTGTGCCTCCGCAAAGCCACATCGGTGCCATTGAAGATGACTTGAGGGCTCAACTGATTGACATTTCAACATTGAAGGGAAAATATGGCGAAGCTATTGACAGGGAGTCCGCTTATGAGAAACTTCTGACAAAAATCGATGAAAACCCGAACATTGAAAGTGAGGTTGCTCCTGAAGTCCTTGAGGAAGTTAAAGCTCAAGCGCCTCCTGAACCTGTTGAAGAGGAACCAGAACAGGCTCCACAGCCTGGTGCTGCAGATGTTATTGGAGGAATCCTTGGAACCGTTCTGGGCGGTCAGACTCAGACAAGCGGAAAAAGGGCTAAAAAGTCATCCTCTCAAAAGATGATGGAAAAGGCAGCATCACAGGCGGCAAATACAGCGGCCCGTGAACTGACTAAAGGTTTGATGAGGGGAATATTCGGCCAGATGAAATGAGGTGACTGGATGGCACATCCACACAATGACGCAATAGCAAAGATGCCCGCTTCAGCATTGATAGGAATCATTGAGGAGTCTAAAATGACTTATGTAAGGGAAAACTTATCAGTTTTCCTGCATGAAAGCCAGATTAAACTCCTAAAACAGGTTAAAAAGCATGAAAAACCTCATCACAAAAGAATTAGGGCAAAACAGTTTGAAAAGGCCAAAAAAGATGACCTTTTTAATGTTCATTTGGGTTTGTATCTGAAGAAATATCAGAAGCTTGAAAGGCTGGGCTTGATTGAAATCGACCTGGAACCTGAAAACGGCTTGGAATACGACTGCAGATTGACTTCTAAAGGAGCTGAAACTTTAGATGAAATCGCCTCACTTGAAAGTGAATGGGAAGGTGTTGTAGGTATTGCTGATGATGAAAGGGAAGTTCTGAAAAAATTAGCCCTTGATTCATTTGAAATATCATATAAGCACAAGAAAAACCGGGAATTCATATTTTAAATGCTGTTTCGGCATTTAATAATTATTATTTTTTTGGCAAGGACTATAAAAATTAAAAAAATAATGTTTTTCATTGGTTTATGGTAGATTTTATCATCAATCATTCTGATTTTTTTCACTGCTTTTCATATTTTCGATTTTATGAACAATGATTTTAATGTCATTTGTATTAACTATTGAAATTATTGTCTGCGTATGCTAGTAAACTGTATTGGTGAATCTTCTCTATCACTCCTTCAATCAAATGTTCTTACTTGACGGTTATCTTCAAGATGACAACCTCTGAGTATATGTAATAATATTTTTGTACTTTAATGTTGGGTGAGTGACTGTACTATGTTTTGGATTTGTTGGATGAAAAATTTTATTAGCTTTTTTGGTCTAAACTATATTCATGATTTTCACACTTAAAAGCAGGGGTCACAAAAATGTGACCTCTCTTCACAAGTCCACTTTCGAAGTCACTAAGGATGTTGAAATCGGTCCCACTGCAGATTGTATTGTTGGAACTTCTGCAGATAAGTCAATGCTGAACTTCCCGCAGGAGTTTAAGGACAAGATTGCCGATTCCAACACTAAAATAAAGGTGATTCTTGATACGGAAAATGGGCATGATGAGATAACGGGTTTTGGCCATGAGGATTTGACACTGACTCATCCGACAGACATCGTTTGCAGGACAAGTGATTTCACATGCTCCCGAACATTGATGATTCATGCCGATAAGGCCGCCAGAGACTTGGATCAAAAATTGATTGAAGATTTAAAAAATGAAAAAGTCATGGAAGTTACCATAAAATTATGCTAAAAATAGTTAACTATATATAAGTTAAAAAATATATTTTTTTATAACTACTTTTGTTTTTATGCGGGGGTGGTCGAGCGGTCAAAGGCGCTAGGTTGAGGGCCTAGTGGGTCAGTCCCTTCGCGGGTTCAAGTCCCGTCCCCCGCACCATTTATATAAATTGATTTGGTAAATTTTATAAGACTTTTTTTACAAATCATATAACATGAAAAAATATGCTTTTCCTGTTCTATTCATTTTAGTCTTATTTCTAATTTCCGGAGTAAGCGCTTTAGAGCTGAGCGATGATAATGTGACTGACGTGGATAATCATAAGGAAACCGCATTCGGAAATGCCACTTTTGAGGATTTGTCACAAAAGATTAACGATACGCCTGAAAATCAGACGTTGACATTGACCGATGATTATCGATATGATGGCGGTGATATTCATGGTATTGTCATTTCAAAATCAATAACCATCGATGGAGCGGGTCACACCATTGACGCAAACCACTCATCCAGAATATTTAATGTCACTGCAGACAACGTGGTTTTGAAAAACATTAATTTTGTAAACGGAAATGCTTTAGGCAAATATTTCAATTCAGAAGTTGGCGGCGGTGCAATTCACTGGACCGGAGCAAACGGGCAGGTTTTTAACTGCAGCTTTACCAACAATACCGGAAGTGGCATAGAGGATGATCCCTTCGATAAAGAAGATGAGACTGTTGTTGGTGAAGACGGCAGGATTATGCATGTTGTTCGCACTAGACCGATGGGAGCCCGCATTAATGAAGGCGGTGCCATCACATGGAGAGGCGAAAACGGAACTGTCTCAAATTGTACTTTCAGGAATAATCATGTAGGATATCCTGATGGCGGAGGAGCAATCTGCTGGAGAGGAAACAACGGTAAAATCACCGATTCCGTATTTTTAAATAACGGCGCATGGGTAGGTTGTGCTGTTGAATGGAGGGGGGAAAACGGTTTGATTTTGTCTTCAAAGTTCTTCAATCGTGGATTGGCTGACAATGGAATTTTTTGGAGCGGAAATAATGGAACCGTTAGAAATTCCATTCTGATTTCCCCAGATGGCCGAAATGTCATAAATATGCATAATCAGGATTTGAGTGCTGATTTTAACTATTGGGGGGATGACATCTCAAATCCGAATCAATTCGCCAAGCCGGATACTGTTAATTATTGGTATGTGTCCAAGGATACAAACGTTTCCTTTGATAGATTGGAAATCAACAGTTCATTTGTATTGGTCAATTCCATTCCCGAAGCCAGTCCCAAAATACTTTCAAATGATTTGACCATCTATTACGGCTCAAACATGTTTAGAATTCAGGTTTTTGACCGAAAAGGCAATCCTGCAGGCTATGCGGATATTGTGTTTTACATTAACAATCATGAATATCATAGGATAACTGATGGAGAGGGCTATGCAAGCCTGGACTTTAAGCTGAAGCCTGGAAGCTATGACATATTTTCTCAATATGGTGGCGTCATCGTCAAGAACAAAATCACAGTCAAGACCACACTGATTACAAAAAACCTATACAAGAAGGTTAAAAAATCCGCTAAATTCAAAATAAAAGTTTTAAATTCCAAAGGCAAGGCTTTTAAAAAGCAAAGCGTTAAAATAAGATTTAAAGGAAAAACCTATAAATTGAAAACTAATAAAAATGGAATAGCTATTTTCAAGGTGCCTAAGAACTTAAAAACAGGCAAATATACAATTAAGATAAACTGCAACGGCATAACAAATTCAAACAGAATCATTGTTAGAAAATGACTAGATTCTTTTCTTTTTAGATTAATAACTTATTTATAATATTTAAAATAAAATCATTATTAATATAAACTTTATATGGTGATAAATTATGAAGGCTGTAATTCCAGCAGCAGGCTTTGGAACAAGATTTTTGCCTGCTACAAAAGCGCAACCAAAGGAAATGTTGCCAGTTTATGACAAACCTACAATCCAGTATGTTATTGAGGAAGCTGTCGCTTCCGGAATTGATGACATATTGATTGTAACCGGTAGAAACAAAAGGTCCATTGAAGATCACTTTGACAAATCCTTTGAACTTGAACAGACCCTGCAAAGTGCAGGCAAGGACGACAGGTTGAAGCAGGTTCGTGCAATCACTGACCTGGCTGATATCTGTTATGTAAGACAGAAGGAACAGAGGGGTCTTGGTGATGCAATCTACTGTGCTAAAAAGCATATCGGTGGAGAACCCTTTGCCGTGCTTTTAGGCGATTCAATCACAAAAGGTCCTACCCCATGTACTAAACAGCTGATTGAAGTTTATGAAAAATACAATGCTTCAGCAATTTCCCTTGAAGAGGTTCCTAAAGAAAAAGTGGAAAGGTATGGTATTATCAAGGGAACTGAAGTTGAAAAGGATGTTTACAATATTGAAAAGTTAGTTGAAAAGCCATTGGCACATCAGGCACCGTCAAATCTTGCAATTATGGGTCGTTATGTATTGACACCGGATATTTTTGATAAGATTGACGAAACAGAACCCGGTGTTGGAGGAGAAATTCAGCTGACTGATGCCCTGTCAAAACTGGATGCGATTTATGGTGTTACATTCGAAGGAAAAACATATGATATAGGTAACAGGTTTGAATGGCTCAAAACATCAATAGAGTTTGCAATGGATGATTCTGAATCAAAAGATGATTTGATAGAATATATGAAAGAGATGATTAGGGAAGCATAAGATGGAATCAGTCTGAAGAAAATGATTCGCCTTCAGGAAAAACAGATCTTCAGAAGGATTTCATTATCATCACCATCAAAAAATTTCACCCACAAGATAAAGTAATATTGTTCTTAGCAACTTTCTTTAACTCTTTAACGAATTCATCTGATGACAAAGAGATAATATGCAATACAGAAAAATTCAAAAAACCGGCGATGAAATTTCCCCAATAGGCTTTGGGGCAATGAGACTGCCATTAAAAAACGGTAAAATAGACAGAGAAAAGGCATCAAAACTAATATATCATGCAATAGATAATGGAGTTAATTTTATTGATACCGCTTACCTTTATGGGGACAGCGAATCCTTTTTGGGGGAAATACTTCAGGGAGAGTATAAGGACAAGGTCAAGCTCTGCACCAAATTGCCCACAATCAATGTCAGGAAATATGAGGATATGGAAAACATTTTGGAAGAGCAGCTGAATCGCCTTCAAAGGGATTCAATTGATTATTATCTGATGCATGCCGTTGATTTGAAATCAATGAACAGACTGATAAAAAGGGATTTGTTCAAATTCATAAGCAAGGCAAAAAGCGAAGGCAAAATCAAGCATGTCGGATTTTCATATCACGGTCCTAAGGAGGAGTTTCCATTGTTAATCGACGGTTACGATTGGGATGTGGTGATGGTTCAGTACAATTACTTTGATGAGAATGTTCAGGCCAGTGTGGAAGGGATTGAATATGCTGCATCTAAAGGAATGGGTGTTCTTGTAATGGAACCTCTGAAAGGAGGTATTCTTGCAGGAAAGATGCCGAAGGATGCTGAAGAAATATTTAAAAAGGCAAATCCTGATAAGAGCACTGCGGAATGGGCATTCGAATGGGTATTGAATAACCGCAATGTTACATGTGTATTGTCTGGAATGAATTCGCTTGAACAATTGAATGAGAATTTGGAGGTTGCTGAAAGGACAACTCCTCTGTCGATGTCATTTGAGGAAATGGAAACCGTTGAGCTTGTCAAGAGGGTTATGAGAAATTCATTAAAGATCAACTGTTCAACATGCGGCTATTGCATGCCATGCCCGCAGGGGGTCAATATTCCGGAATGCATGAAAATCTACAATGAGAAATACCTCTTTGACCATAAGGGCATGTTCAACCAGTCATTTATGGATTATTACCAGTATGTTGGGGGAATTATGGGAAGTTCCGGCAATGCCGGCAAATGCAACGGCTGCGGAAAGTGCCTAAGGAAATGTCCGCAAAAGCTGGATATCATAGAAGAGTTGAAAAAGGTTAAAAAGGAATTTGAGATTCCGGGCTATAAGTTTGCGCTTGTTTTTGTTCAGAAAGTGGGATTTCCGATTTACAGGTTCATGGTCAAACTGCTTAACCGTTAGGTATATCTTAAGAGTTGGTATAACATTATCAGTATTCTGTCTTCAATATCTAGCCACTCTTGCGATAGCTTAAAATTAATTGTTTCGCTCCACAGGTTTTGTCTTACCAATTCGGAGGTTTCCCTATACTGTTCATTTTCTCTTTGCTTTTTAAGATATTCATAGTAGTCGTACGGCATATCAATCACTTCAAATATTAATTAAATATAGTGTATTTGTCCAAATAGTATTTAAAGCTTTGTTGATGCCATTTTGTAAAATTGCAGTCATTGAAACATCTTATTTAAACTTTTCCATTATCTATACAATTATATACTTCAAGAATAGAAATATAATCAAGGTGAAAAAATGAAACTGGAAGAACTTTTAGCTCCATGTCCAAAGTGCGGTTCAAAGGATAAGATCGCACACAGAAAAATGCTGGATAATCATCATGCTCACGCAGAAATGGAAACCGTGAAATGCGAAGAGTGCGGTTACATATTTTTTGTAAATGATGACATTGATGAAGACGAGAAAAGAAAACTCTTAAGGGAATTGAATAAGATTTACGGATAAAATGACATTTCATGTAATGATTATCCCTACGCTCAACTGTCCGTCAAATTGTAAATACTGCTGGGGTTCGGAAAACAAAAAGGAAATGATGGATACTGAAATTATAGACCAAATCATTACCTGGCTGGGCGATTTTAGGGATGATAAGGTTCACTTCACCTTCCACGGCGGGGAACCGCTTCTGGCAGGTTATGACTTTTATGAATATGCCTTGGAAAAGCTATCAAAACTGGAAAACTTTGAAGGTTTTTCACTTCAGAGCAATATCTGGCTTTTGTCCGATGAGCTCATTGACCTGTTTGTAAAATACAATGTCGTTGTAAGCACAAGCATCGATGGGCCAAAGGAAATCAATGACTATCAGAGAGGAGAAGGATACTTTGACAAGACCATGTCAAAGTATGAGCGTGCCAAAAGCAAAGGCCTGATAATCAACTTTGTTTTGACTGTTACTGATTATTCCAAGGATTTTTCCGACGAGTTATACGAATTCTTCAAGGGAGAAAAGATGAGCCTCAAAATCCATGCTGCGCTGCCTTCTTTAAGAGGAGACAATGCAGACCCTTGGGCGCTTGACCAGGAAGAGCACGGCAAGCTGCTTGTTGACTGGCTTGACAAGTACCTTTATGATTTGGACAAGTTTACTGTGATGGATTTGGACCATATCTGCAAATCCTCACTTAGAAGAAGAGGCACCCTTTGCACTTTTGCCGATTGCATTGGAACAACATTGGCAGTGGGTTCAGACGGTTCAATCTATCCGTGTTACAGATTTGTTGGAATGCCTGAGTATGTTTTGGGCAATGTGTCTGCAAATCCAAGCTTTGATGATTTGAAGCAGTCAGATGCATGGGCCAAGCTGATGGAATTCAGGGATTATGTGGATGAAAACTGTAAGAAATGCAGATATGTGAAATACTGTGAAGGGGGATGTCCTTACAATGCAATCGTTGCATATCAGACTCCTCAGGCGGTTGACCCACAGTGCACTGCATACAAAATGATTTTTGGAGAGGTTTCAAAAAGGATGAACAAGGAATTTGCCAAATCAGCTTTTGGAATGGGAGCTCCTGCTCCAAGAAAAGAGGGCGAGCCTTTCAGCATAATGGACCTTGCTATGAAACCGTAATGATAATATGAAAGATGATGCATTGGAGAAATTGGCTGAAGCAGAACATGTCCAATGGTGCGAATGGGCTGATGCGTTATCTCGGGAACTGTCTTCATTGCTTGAAATCATTGAAAGACATGAATGTGATTTGAGTGATGAAGAGCATTTGCTTTTTTTAAAGGTTAAGGGTAGGTTGGATAGATGGGATAGGCTTATGGTTCCATATTCCGATTTGCCTGAAGATGAAAAGGAAAAGGACAGGGTCTATGCCCGAAAGATATTGGATACTGTCAATGACTGACTTTTCACGTATCCTGCTAGCAATATAAGCAAAATCATCACCTATGAATAATTTGAAATTTCAGGTAATACTTTTCACTAATTTTTTAAGTAATACTGAGTATTTAAATGAACTCAAAAAAAGTAATACTTTTATATACTTTGAAGTCAAAAATAGTATATGGTAATACTGAGTATTTAAATGAACTCAAAAAAAGTAATACTTTTTGGCTGTTGGTACTTACTGAATTTAATTTTTTAAAGTGTTTCAATTTTTTTGGCAACACCTTTAAAAAATTTTGAGTAATACTGGGTATTTAAATAAATTTAAAAAAAGTAATACTTAGAGGTGTTTAATGTGATAGATGAAATAACTGATTTCCTGTTTGGCCTAAAGATGACAGTCATTTCAGGAATATTCTTATTGATTGCAGTTATTTTTATGATTTTTGGAATTGACACTCCGATTTACTTAAACCCTGCATGGGGAACAGTAATAATAAGTGGTATTCCAATGTTGCTTTTGGCAATGACAAGATTGATTCGTGAAAAGTGGATTTCTTCAGCGCTGTTGATTGCAATAGCAATGGTTGCCTCTCTTTTGATTGGAGAGGTATTTGCAGCAGGTGAAGTTGCATGGATTATGGCATTAGGTGCTCTTTTAGAGGATTGGACCGTTGAAAGGGCTAAAAAAGGTTTAAGAAATCTTATTAATTTAACTCCTCAGACTGGAAGAAGAATAGTCAATGGGGTCGAGGAAGTCGTGCCTGTAGATGAAATCAAAATCGGCGATACATTAAGGATACTTCCCGGTGAAAGCGTGCCTGTTGATGGTGAGGTGGTAAAAGGTACATCCTCACTGGACCAGTCAATCATGACAGGGGAATCTCTTCCTATTGATAAGGGAGTTGGAGATGAGGTATTCTGCGGAACCATGAATATGTACGGTGCAATTGATATTAAAGCGACAAGCTTAGGTGAAAATTCATCACTTCAAAAGCTGATTGATCTTGTAAAGGCCGCCGATGAAAAGCAGGCTCCAACCCAAAGGATTGCCGATAAATGGGCAACCTGGCTTGTTCCGGTGGCGCTGATAATAGCTATCGTTGCATGGTTGGCAACAGGCAATATCGAAAGGGGAGTCACTGTTTTGGTGGTATTCTGTCCATGTGCATTGATTCTTGCCACTCCAACAGCAATCATGGCAGCTATCGGTCAGGCAACAAAATATGGTGTATTGATCAAGTCCGGTGAAGCGCTTGAAACCTTAGGTGCTTTAAATACTTTGGTATTCGACAAGACTGGTACTTTAACTTACGGTAATTTAGAAGTTTCTGATATTATCTCCTTAAATGAGGATTTGTCCGATTTGGATTTGCTTAAGCTCACCGCTTCATGTGAGAAATTAAGTGAACATCCATTGGCCAAGGCTATTGTAAATAATGCAAATGAGGCTGAAATTGACATTGAAGAGCCTAAAGACTTTAAGATGTATCCCGGTAAAGGTGTTACATGCGTTAATTCTTATGGTAAAATATATGCAGGAAACTCCAAATTTCTATCTGAAAATGATATCGATGTCAATGTTGACGCTCAATTGGATAAATTGAAGCATGAAGGTAAGGCTTCAATAATCGTTGCATTGGATGGCAGGGTTGCCGGATTAATTGGATTGTCCGATGTGATACGTGAGGATTCCAAGGGCATGATTGAAAGTCTGCACGATTTGGGAACCGAAACCATATTGCTCACTGGGGATAATACAGAAACTGCTAATTACTTTGCCTCCAAAGTTGGAATAGGCAAAGTTTATGGAAATTTGCTTCCACAGGAAAAGCTCGATTGGATTGAAAAGCTCAAAAGCGAAGGCAAAAAGGTATGCATGATTGGTGACGGTGTAAACGATGCACCTGCACTCAAGACCGCCGATGTAAGCGTTGCAATGGGATCTGTTGGAAGCGATGTTGCAATAGAAGCGGCAGACATTGCCCTGTTGGGCGATGATATAGGCAAAATTCCATATCTCAAAAAACTTTCAAATTCAACATTATTTACAATCAAGGCAAATATTGCAATTTCAATGTCAATCAATGCGCTTGCCATTGTGTGTTCCGTTTTGGGATTGCTGAATCCGGTAACTGGTGCAATTGTTCACAATGCAGGCTCATGCCTTGTCGTATTGAATGCGGCATTGCTGTATGACAGGCATTTCGATGATTCAATCAAAAAGATCGATTCAGAGAATGTGGAACACAACCACTATCATTTCCACAATGACGGAGAGCACACCCATTCTCATGAGGGCATTGAAATATTGGATGAAATCGAGACAGAAAACGGAATTAAGCATATGCATGTCCACAAGCATGCCTTGAATCGTGAAAGTTGTGAAGCATATCACAACTAATCTTCTTTTTTTTTAAAAAAATCCATCATAAATATTATATAATTTAAAGTTTAAAAGTCTAATTTAGGTATTAATATGAACGATAAAATAATTTTAGGACTTCCAAAGGGAAGTTTAAATAATGTAAAAAGAGGAAATACCTATCAACTCTTTGTTGATGCAGGTTATGAAGTTAAAGGATATGAACCTGGCGATGAATCTTATGAAATTGATATCTTAAACGATGAGGATATTGTTGCATTCCTTACCCGTCCACAATCCACTCCCGTCGAACTGAATAGGGGAATGGTCGATATAGCTATTGTCGGTGAAGACTGGGTCAAGGAAGAGTCAGTCTTAAGGGAAACCGACACCGTTAAAATCGGTGATTTGGATTACGGAAAAACCCGTTTGATTGTTGCCGTTCCAAAGGATTCCCCATATAACAGTTTGTCAGATTTATTCAGGGATAACAAGGACAGGAAAACTCCAATATTATGTTTCACTGAATATCCAAACTTGACAAGAAAATTCATTATGGAAAATGAAGTTTATCAGGAACTCTACGGGGATTCCGTGCCTTTCGTGCAGGTCAGAGGTTTGACCGACGGTGACAATGAGATGGTTCAGGTAATCAACTCTGACGGTGCTACAGAAGTTTATATTAAAAAAGGTGCAGATTTGATTGTGGATAATACTCAAACCGGAAGCAGTCTTAGAAAGGCAGGCTTGAAGGAAATCGAAACAATCCTGCATTCTTCAGCAGGTCTATATGCGGGCGTCAGCTGCACCGGTGAAAAACTGGATAAGGCCAAAATGATTTATGAGCAATTGCTTGGAGCAATCACCGCCAAAAAATACTTCGATGTCAAATTCAACATTGCCAACTCTAAAATTGAGGAAGTTTCCAATTATTTGATTGGCAATAAACTCTGTGCCGATGAGCCTACAATAACTCCAGGTTCTGATTTCTCACAGATTAACGTTTTAATTCCTAAAGCGAAATTCCCTGAAATGGTGGATGCAATTAAGGGCTTTGATGCAACTTCCATCATAAGAAATGATTTGAAACAATTAATCGAATAATCATTTCTTCTTCTTTTTTTTAACTCTACTTCTTACCATGATTAATCATTAACATTTATAAAGTATCTTTAACATAAATAAAAATATATTATTTAAATTAATGGGGATTAAACATGTTAACATCTGTTCAAAAAGAAATTTTGCAAACCTTGATTAATTTATACCAATCCTCTAACGGCAAATCTATTAAGGGCGAAGACATTGCTGAGGTTATGAATAGAAATCCTGGAACTATTCGCAATCAGATGCAGTCTTTAAGAAGCTTAAGTCTGGTTAAAGGTGTGCCGGGTCCTAGAGGAGGATATAAACCAACAATCGAAGCATATCATGCGTTGAATATTTCAGTTTCAGACAACGATTCCAAAGTGCCTATTTACAAGAACGGCAAAAAAATCGAGGACATTTCTGTTGCCAAGATTGAATTCACCAGTGTTCCTCAGCCTAGTGAATGTGAGGCTGCAATAAAAGTATTGGGAAGCATAAAAGATTTGAATCTTGGAGATGAAATCAGTATAGGCCCTACACCTGTAAATAATCTGGGGGTTCTTGGGACAATCGTTGGCCGTGATGACATGGACAATATCCTTTTGGTGGATACAAAAACCATCAGAAGCATTCCAAAACAGACTGTCGGAGACATTGCAAGCCGTGACGTAATCTCATTTACGGTGGACTGTTCCGTAAAAGAGGCGGCAAAGAAATTGGTCAAAAAGGAAATCGATGGTGGTCCTGTCATAAAAGACGGAAAGGTGGTTGGAGTATTTACGTTAACTGATCTGGTTAATGCAATAGCGCAAGATAAGGAAAACGAATGTGTTGGCCAGCTGATGTCAACAAATGTGGTCATTGTAAACGAAAACTTAAAAATAGCCAATGCGATTGAGGTAATGCTTAAAAAATCAATTTCCAGATTGATTATTGCAGACAACAATCATTCACTACTAGGAATTGTCACAAGAACAGATTTAATTGACAGCATAACAAATTTAAAACAATTCCCTATCATTACAAATTAAGTGATTCCATGAAAGTTAACCCCATTAATGTCACCAATCATATGAAAGTTTCCGATTTGGTTAATGAATTTGACAAATCAGGCGTTTTAGGTGCAGGCAGAGTTGGAAGGGCCTGTAATATTTTAACGGACATGATTCAGGATGAGGACATGAAAGTGTTCATGAGCCTTGGAGGTCCGCTGATACCTGGAGGCATGAGAAATATCGTGACTCAAATGATTGAAAATCATCATGTCGATTTGATTGTATCAAGCGGAGCGAATATCACTCATGACCTGGTTGAGGCATTTGGAGGATCACATTATCGCCATGAGGGGCGTGATGATGAGGATTTGAATGAGGATGGCATAGGAAGAATTGCCGACATCAATGTTGGCTCAGATGATTTTACAATATTTGAAACCGAAATCACCGGGATTTTCGAAAAGATTTCAAGCCAAAAAACTCATATCTCAATTCAGGAATTGCTTCATGAAGTCGGTTTGATGGTTGATGATGAAAACTCATTTGTTGCTGCGGCCGCTAAAAACAACATTCCTATTTTTGCTCCGGGCCTAATAGATTCGATGATGGGTCTGCAGCTGTGGATTTTTAACCAGGACCATGATTTCGTCGTGGATGCTGTAGCGGATATGCATTATCTCTCAGACATAGTCTTTGAAGCTGAGCGTGTCGGTGCAATTCTTTTGGGAGGAGGCCTTACAAAGCATTATACATTGGCATCCAATGTCATAAAGGGCGGCCTTGACGCAGCTATTCAGGTTACAATGGACAGACCCGAAGCGGGCAGTTTGGGCGGTGCGCCTCTTGAAGAGGCAAAATCCTGGGCAAAGGCCAGGTGCGGTTCCAGTCTTGCCAGTGTTGTGGGGGATGTAACAGTGATATTCCCATTGATTTATGCTGCTTGTCTGGATAATATTTCAGGTGATTAGATGAGTTATATTATTTTGGCAATTTTATTTTTATTGTCTGGATTTTTCATGAAAGTTTCAGATGACTTTTTTGACGAAATGCATGATTTGAAGTTTGCAAGCATTTTTGGAGTATTATGCGGACTGGCTTCAGCATTTGCTGCAGTAAATGATGTTGGAGCGGCTTATATATTTATAGCAATTCCGATAGGCAATTTTTTAGCTCTAAAAATCGATGGCATTCATCATATCATTACCTTGGCAATTTTTATTGTTATCTGTCTGATTTGCGGAATTCCAGATTTGAGTTTAGTTGTTTTACTGATTTGTGTTCTGGCGGCACTGTCAGATGAAATCGGTCATGAAACCATTCACAGGGTAACTGATGATACTTTTTTAAATCTATTTTTTGAATATAGGTTTGTAATGAAGATAGTTATACTCCTACTGGCTTTATCAGGCGCATTCAGCATTTGGGTATTTGTTTTCTTCATACTGTTTGAAATGGCCTATTTGTTTGGTGAAATAATTTTTGAAAAGTTAATTTTAAAAAAAGAAAGTTAAAAGGAATTAAAAATTCCTTTATTTAATTTATTCTGCTTCTACGCCCATTTTACCAGCTACTCTGGCAATGATAACGGTAACGATTACAGCTATAATGGTTACAACAATAGCATATATAAATAAACTAGGAAGTGCGTCTCCGGTACCTATGAAGGATTCAATTAGTTTTTGAATTGCACTGTTCCATGCTGAACCTGCAACGAATGCAAAAGCGGTAGTAATTAATGCTAGGATTGTTTCCATAATCATTTTTGTTACTTCGTTTACCATGTTTTTTCCTCCGTTTAAATCAATTTGTTCAAGATGATAAGAACAATGATATTTATATTCTTCTTAATTTATAATAGTTTAGGTTCATTTGATTGATTCGATTAAATCTTTGCATGCAAGACTAGGGTTTTCTGCTTCGTAAATGCTTCTTCCGACAATTATTGCGTTTGAGTATTCAAGTGTTTTTTTGCCGTCTCCACCCTGTTTTCCAACGCCTGGTGAGATTATATATGCATCACTGCCGACAATGTTTCTGATGTCTGATAAACGGTCAAGTCTTGTAGCCGGTGCAACATAGTTTTTTATTCCCATTTCTACTCCCATCTGAGCAATTGCATCTGCATTTTTCTGCAGAAACATTTTAGCTCCCGGATGAGACATTTCAGTCAGCAAAAACAATTCCTTTTCATGCTTGTTTGCCATGTCAAGACATGCCTGCACGCTGTCTTTGCCCACAAAGCCGTGACATATGATTGCATCTGCCCCTGCCTTGAAGGTTTCGTCACAGATCTTTTCGTTTGTCGCATCGATGTCTGCCACCTTAAAGTCGCATATCACTTTGAATCCGAATTTTCCCTTAAGTTTGTTGATAATTTCTAGACCTTCCGCAAGAGCTAAAGGATAGCCGATTTTTATGGTGTCAATGTGTTCCTTTATTGAGTCACAGATTTCAATCGCTTCGGTCTCACTCATTACATCAAGTGCCAGAATCAAGTTGTTTTTTATGTTCATAGTATCATATTCTTTTTATTCATTAATAAAATTTATTAGGTTTGCCTAAATTTTGTTTAGGGTATTACTAATAATATTTATATATAATAAGGTATATAATATCATTATCAATAAAACTTTATAAAATTTTAATTACATTTTAAATTTTTATTGAGATATTAATCAATTCATATTGATTAGAAATTTGGAGGAAATTATTTATGCATATTATGGAAGGATATTTACCATTGAACTGGTGTATTATATGGTTTGTCATATCAATCATCGTTGTTGCATTTGGTTTATATCAGATTAAAAAAATTGTAGACGAAACACCTGAATCCAAAGCTTTACTTGCTGTAAGCGGAGCATTCATGTTTGTCTTATCTTCTTTGAAATTACCTTCCGTTACTGGAAGTTGTTCTCACCCTTGTGGTAACGGATTAGGTGCAGCATTATTCGGTCCTGCTGTAACTGCAGTATTAGCAGCTATTGTACTTATTTTCCAAGCATTATTACTTGCTCACGGTGGATTAACTACATTAGGTGCAAACATATTCTCAATGGGCATCGTTGGACCATTTGTTGCATGGATTGTATACAAAGGTTTAACTAAAGCTAATATTTCATCAACCATTGCAATCTTCTTTGCAGCATTTTTAGGTGACTTGTTGACTTATGTGGCTACTTCATTCCAATTAGCTGCCGCTTTCCCTGCTCCTAGTTTTGGATCTGCATTAACTAAATTCTTAGTTATTTTCGCAGTAACTCAAGTGCCATTAGCAATTGGTGAAGGTATCTTGACTGTAATTATCTGGGACAGATTAAAAGCTTACAAACCAAAATTATTAGATAAATTAGGTGCTTTAGCTCCTAATGAAGCATAAGGTGATATAATGAAAACATCAACATTAATAATATTGGCTGTTGTTTGTGTCATATTGTTCATTGCACCATTGATAATGTTTAGTGGTCATGGAGAAGATGATGGATACTTTGGTGGTGCAGACGATGCCGCTGGTGAAGCTATTGAAGAAACCGGTTTCAAACCTTGGTTTTCATCAATATGGGAACCACCTAGTGGTGAAATAGAAAGTTTATTATTTGCTCTTCAAGCAGCTATCGGAGCAATCATTATTGGTTACTTCTTTGGTTACTGGAGAGGACAAGGTAAAGAAGACTAATTAATCTTCTTTATTACTTTTTCTTTTTTTAAGTGATTTTATGAAATTTGATATGGATTATATTGCGCATCATAATGAATTAACTGAGGCAAATCCTTATTTTAAATTGTTTTTAACAATAATTCTGTTAATTGTTACTTTGGCACTTGATAATCTGTATTTTGACGTATTCATTTTTGTTGTAATGTCCATTGTAATATTGGCTATTGCTAAGATTAACTATAGGTCCTATTTGAAATTTCTGTCAATTCCAATGGTATTTCTTGTTATTACATGTATCTTTTTATTGTTATTCTTTGGAAAAGGTGAAGTTATTTATGAAACCGGAATATTGGGTATTGTGATTACCACAGATTCTCTCCATTATGCGGTTTATACATTCATGAGAGTAGTAGCTTGTTTGCCATGTTTAGGATTTTTAGCCCTTACAACACCTATTGCAAAAATTTTAAACTGTTTAAGAAAGTTGAAAGTTCCTAAGATTATGGTTGAAATTGCACTTTTGATGTATAATGCGATTTTCATATTCTTAAATGAAATAGATACCATGCAAAAGGCACAGGATACAAGACTGGGTTATCATTCATATTGGACTTCATTCAAGTCTTTGGGTGCTCTTGTAAGTACAATATTCTTAAGGTCTCTTGACAAAAGTGAAACACTGCAATTTGCATTGGATTCAAGAGGATACACTGGTGAACTTCCGGTTTATGAACCAAGAAAAAAGGAGAATTGAAATGTTAGAAGTAAAAAATCTTAAGTATTCCTATAATTCAGATTACCAGGCACTTAAAGGAGTTAGTCTAAAGATTGAAAAAGGGGAAATGGTTGCTCTTTTAGGAAAGAACGGTGCCGGAAAATCAACATTGTTCCTTCATTTAAATGGAATTTTCGAACCTGATGAGGGGCAGGTGTTCATTGATGGTGAAGAGTTGAAATATGACAAAAAGTCTTTGCTTAAGTTCAGGCAAAAGGTTGGAATAGTTTTCCAGAACCCTGATGATCAGATATTCGCCCCTACTGTTGAAGAGGATGTTGCATTCGGACCTCTTAACTTGGGTTTGTCTATGGAAGAGGTTCAGGACAGGGTTGAAGAAGCTCTAGACCGTGTTGGAATGAGCGGGTTTGAAAAGACCGCACCACATCACTTGAGCGGAGGTCAAAAGAAAAGAGTTGCAATTGCAGGAATTCTTGCAATGAAGCCTGAAGTCATGGTTTTGGATGAACCTACTGCAGGTCTTGACCCTCAGGGGGTGGTTGACTTATCAATATTGCTGAATGAGCTCAATGATGAGGGAATTACAATTGTAATATCAACACATGAAGTCGATCTGGTTCCAAACTATGCCAAAAGGGTTTTTGTTTTGGTTGACGGATTACTAATTGCGGAAGGCACTCCTAAAGAAATCTTTGCAAAACCTGAAATTTTGGAACAGGCTAACCTGAAGGTTCCTATTGTTACAGATTTATTCCAGCAACTTGAACGTGAAGGCTTTGATATGGGCGGAGATTATCCTCTAACAATTGATGAAGCCAAGGAAAAGTTTTTAGAACTGTTAAATAAAAACTAATTTTTTTTTTAAACCAGATTTTTTTCATAAAATCAAGTATCAAAGTATTACTTACAGTAATAATTCATAATACTTTTGTATTTTTAATTAAACATTTATATTAATAGAAACATAATTTTTTATAAGGTGAATTTACATGAGGATTGGAATTTGTGATACCACATTTGCTCGTTTTGATATGGCCTCTGCAGCTATCGATGAGTTGAAAAAGAACGCTTATGATTTAAAAATAATCCGTGAAACTGTTCCTGGCGTTAAGGACTTGCCGGTTACAGCCAAAATCCTCATTGAAGAGGAAAACTGTGATATAGTGATGGCACTTGGAATGCCTGGTCCTATGGAAAAGGACAAGATGTGTGCTCATGAGGCATCAACCGGCCTGATCAATGCGCAGCTCATGACAAACACCCACATACTGGAAGTGTTTGTACACGAAGACGAAGAGGAAGATCCGGTTGAACTTGCAAAGCTTGCTGAAAACAGGGCAAGGGAACATGCACAGAATTTAATTAAGATGATGTATCACAGAAAAGCAATGAGAAAAGAAGCAGGAATGGGAATGCGTGAAGGAAAAGAGGATGCAGGACCATTATAGAAAGGTGTACGATGAGTTTTGAAATTTCTAAAGAGGATAAGCAGGCAACATATGTTATTCTTCCTGCTTATAATGAGGCTACAAGAATCCAGCCGGTAATTGAGGAAATTGCCCAAAGGGGATACAATATGATTATCGTCAATGACGGTTCCTCAGACAATACTTTGGAAGTTATTAAGCAATCCAAAAGGGAATACCCTGACCAAATCCATATTTTCTCTCTCATAATCAACAGGGGTGTGGGTGTGGCGACACAAACTGGCTTTGATGCTGTTTTCATGTTCAATCCGAAATATGTTGTCAGTATGGATTCGGATGGCCAGCATTCAGCCAAAGACCTGGATGATGTGATAACACCTTTGGTTAAAGGCGAGGCTCAGGCCGTAATCGGAGTCAGGCCGCTTAAGGACATGCCTTTCAGCAGAAACTTTGCAAATTCAGTCATGAACCTTTTGACAAGAATATTTTATAAGGTCAATGTGAGTGATTCACAGACCGGATTCAGGGCAATAACTGTGGATGCTTTGAAAAAAATAGATATCAATGCCAGAGGATATCTTATATCATCAGAATTCATACGTGAAGTCAACGACAATAATATTCCATTTGCTGAAGTTCCAATTCAAACAATCTACACTCCGGAAACTCAGGCAAAAGGAACAAATGTTGTCGAGGCATTAAAGATATTGATTCAAATGATTAGACATCAGTTAAGGTGATAAAATGTTGTTATATTCTATACTATTTCCTATAATATCAATCTTGGCCATCCTATGGTTCTTTTACAGGTATATGAAGCAAAAGCAATCCCTGGTCACTGTAATCCTATGGACCGTATTGTGGCTATTTGTAATCGTATTTTCGATATTTCCAACTGCAAGTGAACGCTTCGCAAGATTATTTGGAATAACCCGTGGATTGGACTTCATTATCATTGTGGTATTTTTAGTACTCTTCTACATTATCTTCAGGTTATACAACAGGATAGACATATTGCATGATGAAATAAATAAGATTGTAAAGGAAGTTGCAATAAATAATGAAGTAACCCTTGATGATGAAGAGGATGAATAATGCTTTATTTTAGAGGCTGCACTGCAAGGGAAAAGCAGACTGAGATTTCCAAAGCAACCGAAAGATTATTGGATCTTGCTGGTGTTGATTATCATGTTTTGGATGATGAAAAATGTTGCGGGTCAGTCTTGCTTAGAACAGGCTTTGAAAAACAAGCAAAAGAACAAATCAAAAAGAATAGTAAAATTCTAAAGGATGAAAAAATCATTACTTCCTGTGCAGGCTGCTATAAGACCCTAAAAGAGGATTATGACGGTTTGGATGTTGTTCACATTTCGCAATTGTTGGATGAATTGATTAGGGAAAATAAATTGAATTTTACAAAAGCTGATTTTAAGGTTACTTATCATGATTCATGTCATTTGGGTCGCCATATGGATGTATTTGACGAACCCAGAAATGCCATTGAAAGTGTTGTGGATATTGTTGAGATGGAAAACAGCCGTGAGGACAGCCTATGCTGCGGTGCCGGCGGAGGCGTAAAATCGGCTTATCCAGAAATTGCAAATCAAATGGCAAAATCAAGACTGGCGCAGGCAAGAGAAACCGGCTGCGAAACATTAGTCGTTTCATGCCCTTTCTGCAAGCTCAATCTTGAAAATGATGAAATTGAAGTGTTGGATTTGACTGAATTTTTAGTGAAATATGGTGTTGTGGATGAAGAGCAGTGAACTTGAGACAATGAGAAAATCCTTCAGCACAGTTAAAAGAAGGTCTTCATCAATCAAGGACCTGCCGTCCATCAAGAGACTCACCTCAAGAGTTCGCGAAATTAAAAAATTTTCTTTTGACAATAAAGATGAACTGTTCAGTCAGGTTTTGGAATCATTTAAGCGCAATGATATCGAATGCAGATTTGCACAAACCTCACAGGATGCCTTAAGCATTATCGATGAGCTGATTGATGAGTATGGTGCCGAAGTCATTGCCAAGGCCAAATCAAATACCCTGGGCGAAATCGGTTTAAAGGACCATCTTGACATTGATGTCGTTGAAACCGATTTGGGCGACCGCATATTGCAGCTTAAAAAGGAGGACAACAAGCCCGTTCACCCGACAGGACCCGCTTCACACTTGAATGTTGATGATATAACAAAGATTGTCAATGAATCGTTGGATGAGAATGTTGCCGCAGAACCTACCGAAATCATGAGGGCCGTCAGAAGTGATGTGCTGAAACGCCTTGAAAGTGCAAGAGTAGGTATAAGTGGGGCCAATGCAATAGCTTCCGAAGAGGGGTCCATTGTAATGGTGCACAATGAGGGCAATATTTCAATAGTTTCACTTAAGGATTTGCATATAATTGTAGCTGGAATCGATAAAATAGTGCCGACATTGGAGGACGCAATCTCCATTGTGAAGTTGGAAACCGTATTTGCAACAGGCAGCTTTGTCACTTCATACATGAATGTAGTGTCAGGGCCGTCAAAAACAGCTGACATCGAAAAAAAGCTTATAAAGAACATGTACGGTGCCGAAAGGGTTGTTGTTATTCTTCTGGACAATGGAAGAAGCGATGCAATCGAGGAATGCCTTTACTGCATAGGCTGCGGAAACTGCATAGTTCACTGTCCGGTCTATAATGCGGTCGGTAACGAATTCGGATTCAACAACTACCTGGGCGGTCGTGGTGTTGCCATGTCAAGATTCATTGAGGATGATGAGACCTGTTTTGATTCGGGACTTTACATGTGCACCCTTTGTGGATTGTGCACACTTAACTGTCCGCTGTCAATACCTACCAATGAAATTATTGAAAATATGAGAAAATTGTCAGCTGATGTCGGATTTTATCCAAGGGCACACGGTAAAATAAAAGACAACATTAGTAATAATAATTCTCCTTACTAATTTTAAAATTTCTATTAAAAAACAATAATATTATAAATAATAAGGAACTAATATTACAATATTATAAAATAATATTTTATTGGAGGAAATATATGCTTCTATTAATAAGTCCTATAAATCGTGAAGAAGCTCTTGAATCTATTGAAGGCGGAGCAGATATTGTTGATGTGAAAAATCCTAAGGAAGGTTCTTTAGGCGCCAATTTCCCATGGGTTATTAAAGAGATTAGGGAATTGACTCCTGAAGACAAGCTTGTCAGTGCCACTTTAGGTGATGTGCCTTACAAACCGGGTACAGTTTCACTTGCGGCAATGGGCGCTCACGTGTCAGGGGCAGATTATATTAAAGTTGGATTATATGGAACAAAAGACCATGATGAAGCTGTTGAAGTCATGGAAAATGTTGTAAAAACTGTAAAAGATGTTAGTGAAGATACAATTATCGTGGCAGCAGGTTATGCTGATGCTCACCGTGTAGGTGCGGTTGATCCTATGGAAATACCAAAAGTTGCAAAGGATGCTGGATGCGACCTCGCAATGCTTGACACTGCTGTTAAAGACGGTCATACATTATTTGATTATTTAGATTTAGACAAGTTGAAAGAATTTGTCGAAGAAGCTCACGGCTATGGTTTACTGACTGCGCTTGCAGGATCCGTTAAAAAAGACCAGCTGAAACCGTTACACGATATCGGTTGCGATGTTGTTGGTATCAGGGGAGCTGCATGTGTTGGCGGTGACAGAAACACTGGAAAAATACATCATACCGCAGTTGCTGAGCTTAAAGAATTATTGGATTCATTTTAATTAGGTGTTAATCATGTCATTTTCAAAAAAAGTACAAGAAGCAAGGATGTCTTATACCTTTGACGATTTCCTTTTGACCCCTAACGCAAGTTATGTTGAACCAAAGGACATTGATACTAAAATTGAATTGGGCAAAGGAATCAAATTGAATATTCCGGTTTTGAGTGCGGCTATGGATACCGTTACAGAAGCGGATCTCGCAGTAGCCATGGCACAGGAAGGTGGAGTGGGCGTAATCCACAGAAACATCACACTGGAAAGGCAAGTCGAGGAAGTTAGAAAAGTTAAAAATGCTGAAGATTTAACCATACGTGATGTAATCACCATTTCTCCAGGGTCAACTGTCAGTGAAGCTGAAGAGACAATGCGCAATGAGCTCATCAGCGGTTTGCCTGTTGTTGACGGCGACAAGATTCTTGGAATTATTTCAAAAAGGGATATCAGACCATTCTTAAAATCTGAACCTTCCACTGAAATCAAGGATATCATGACTTCAGATGTCGTTACCGTAGAGGAAGGCGTTTCAGCTGAAGAGGCTTTAAACATTGCATACGACAATAAGGTTGAAAGGCTTCCTGTTGTTCGTGACGGCAAACTGGTTGGAATCATTACTATTAAAGATATTTTGAATCAATCACAATATCCTAATGCTGCAAGGGATAAGGACGGCAACTTTCTGGTTGCTGCTGCATGCGGTCCTTTTGATTTGGACAGGGCTATGGCACTTGACCAGGCCGGTGCAGACATCATCTCAATTGACTGCGCTCACGCTCACAACATGAATGTGGTCAAATTCACCGAAACCATTAAGGACAATATTGATGCTGAGCTCTGTGTCGGTAACATTGCAACTGCCGAAGCTGCAGAAGACCTGATTTCAATGGGTGTCGATGCGCTTAAAGTCGGTATCGGTCCAGGTTCAATGTGTACCACCCGTATCGTAGCCGGTGTCGGTGTGCCACAATTGACAGCAATCTCTGATGTTGCAGATGCAGCAGCCGATTCAGGAATTCCTGTTATTGCCGACGGTGGTATCAGATACTCCGGTGATGTTGCAAAGGCTATCGGTGCTGGTGCAGATGCAGTAATGCTCGGTAACTTGCTTGCAGCTTCTTTGGAAGCTCCTGGTGACATTGTCATCATGCACGGTAAGCAATACAAGAAATACCGTGGAATGGGATCCATGGGTGCAATGACCAGTGAATTTGACGGCGGAGCAGACAGATACTTCCAAGGTCAAAAAAGTAAGATGAACCACACTAAATATGTGCCTGAAGGAATTGAAGGTGCTGTACCATACAAGGGAACAGTTGCTGAAATATTGTTCCAGTTAGTCGGTGGTTTGAAATCATCTATGGGTTATTGCGGTGCTGAAAATATCAAAGCAATGCAGCAGAAAGCAAACTTCGTTAGGATTACAAGCAGCGGTATTAAGGAATCTCACCCTCATGACTTGTTGATTACTAATGAAAGTCCAAATTATCCAACTCTTGACTAGTTGGATATTATTTTAAATTTTTTTGATGGGAATTCAGAAATTGGCGGAATGATTTATAGGAATTATTTTTTCTCATCAAAAAGTAATTTTTTTCTTAAAATACTTATTTTAAGCAAACCTTTAAATATTAGTTAATATAATATTATCATATTAGATAATTTTATGGTTATTTTATATAATCAATTTATTTTAAATTTTAATTATTATGGAGGGCAAGAACTAAAAAAGTGGGTATTACAGGTAGGTTCGGTGCAAGATACGGAAGAAAAGCAAAAAGATCTGTTAAAATCATTGAAGAAAACATGAAAAAGAATCATGTTTGTCCTAAATGTGATAGACCATACGTTAAAAGACAAGCTGCTGGAATTTGGAAATGCAAAAAATGTGGTGCAGTATTTACCGGTGGGGCATACGTTCCACAAACTCCTATGGCAAGATCTGCAGCACGCAGTATCAGAGACATTGAAGTGGAGGAATAAGCCTTGTACAGGTGTCCACGTTGTGGAGCAGAAGTAGACCATAAAAGCTACATGGAAAATAAATGTCCTAAATGCAGATATAGGATTTTATTTAAGAATGTTCCAGAAACCACTAGAATTATAAAAGCAAGATAAAATCTTTGCTTTTACTAAATTTTTTACTATTTTTGATTTAAATGTTAATTTCAACTTCTAGAAAACCTTCTCAAAAAACTAGAAAGTTCTGTAAGAATTTAGCACGCGTTACTGATTCAACATCAGTCAACAGGGGCAAAATGAACTTTAGGGAGTTACTGTTAAAGGCACTTGAAGTTGATGAATACAATGTGGCTGTTGTTAATGAAATTAAGGGAAATCCCAGCAGGATTTCTTTTTTCTCTAACAAGGGCGAATTGTTGATTACAATTCTTATTGGAGTGACATTGGATAATGAAAAGACAAACTTCGCTCCGTCCCAATTGAAAATAGTATCTGAAGTTAAAGAGCTCGATGTCCTAAGCGACATTTTGGATTTGGATTTAGTGGATAATGCTGAAGAAAACTATATCCTGATTTCCAAAAGCGATGATTCAATAGCCAGAATTTATTTTGTAAATAAATTTGGAGATAAGTTAAAATTCCAAATCAATGTCAAAAAGATTTTAGAGGTCACAAATGATTGATGAAAGCCCTCTAGAAAGAGTTAAAAGCAATATTGCTGTTGAATTTGAAAGCGGTGACCAGGCTAAAATCATTTATGATGCGATAATTTTGGAGTTTGAAACCGCTCCCGATTTCAGATCATCCATGACCATCGAATTGGAGGGGTCAAATATCATGATTGATATCGATGCACAGGATTCCACTTCCTTTAGGGCTTCCGTTAACTCAGCAATCAAGTGGATTAAATTGGCATTAGAAATAAATAACTTAACAAATTAATACTTATATAATTAATTAAGGTGATAAAATGGAGATTCCTGAAAATATTCAAGAACAATTAAATCAGTTTCAACAATTACAACAACAAGCTCAAGCTGTAAGCATGCAAGTTCAGAATGTTGAAGTACAAATTCAAGAAACTGAAAAGGCATTAGAAGAACTTAAAAAATCTGATGAAAATACTGAAGTATTCAAACAAGCTGGTACTTTACTCATTAAGGTTGAATACAGTGACGCTTTAGCTGACATGGAAGACAAGTTAGAAACTCTTCAGTTAAGAAAACAGACCATGGCTCGTCAAGAAGAAAGGGTCATCAAAAAACTTGAAGAAATGCAATCCACTATCCAGGCAGCTATGAAAGGTATGGGCCAATAGGCTTAAACCTTTTATTTTTTCTTTTTTTAGATTTTCATGTCAAAACTTAAAGTATTATCCCAGGATGATTTGGCAACAATTTCAGATGATTTCGGCGAAATTTTAGAAAGTGAAATTTCAAAGGCTTTGCCTGCAAAGGAAATCGAGGATCTGGATTTAGATATAGTTTTAACCTACGAAAACAATCAGTTGGATGTTGATGTTGATGTTGGAGTTATCTTTGATGAGCTGTCCGAAATCAACCAGGAACAGATTGCCAAAGCGATTGATGAAGCTTATTTGAGATTCGATTCTTATATTGATGAGAATTTCAGAGCTTAATTATTTTTTTTGAATTTTTGTGTAATACTTTTTATATATTTTATATTAATTCAAGTAATACTTTTTTATCAAAAAGTATTTATATTATTAAGTATAATCTTTAAATAAGTTTGAAGTAATCTCAATAGCTTAGCAATATTAAGGACAAACACATATACTATCTTTCAAATTCCCTCTTAATTACTTCAAACTTCATTAACCATTAATTTTTTCAACTTGACTTTATCAACCAGATTTTATAACTTTTTTGTATTTTAGGTTACTCTAAAATTTCGAGTTTTACATTTTCTGAATGATTATATATTTGTGTAAAGATTTCTATTAAAATAATTATAATTTGTTTATTTTTTATAATATATTTTATAAATTATATATTCAATTTTACTTTAATTTTTCTAAATTATAGTAACATTTATATATGATGTAGATTAACTTATTTAATAGAGGTTCATAACATAACCGTTATTTGCCTTTATGAATTGATCATTATTTTTTATTCTCGAGAGGGGCTGAAAAACACTTCAGTTTCTCTCTCCTCCTTAAGTTTTTAATACTAGTTTTTTCTAATTTTATAATATGATTAAAAAAATTCCAGTAATAGATTTAAAACAGCACCAGGCCGTAAGCGGCAAATCAGGAATGAGGGATACCTATCAGCCATTGAACACGGTCTTTGCACACTCATCCAATCCTGTTGAAATTGCCCAGGGCTTGAAACTGAACGGGGCGGATGAAATGTATATCGCCGATTTGGATTTGATAGAATCTCGGGGCCACAACATCAACGACGTGAAAATGGTCAACACCATTATTCCGGTCATGTTCGACGGCGGAGTTAAGAATTGCGAGTCATTTGAGTTTTTCCTTGACTATGCATTTAAGGTGATTGTCCCAACCGAAACCCTTGAAAGCATTGATGAGATGGAAAAGATATTCGAAAAGTATCCGAAGGAAAGAATTGTGGTCAGCATCGATACGAAAAACGGCGAACTGCTTTCAAAGCACCTTGACATGACATTGTCTGAATTAAAAGAGATTTTGATAAAATTAAATCCAAATGAAATCATCCTTCTGGATATCACAGGTGTCGGCACTGAAAAGGGATACAATAAAAAGCTGTTGGATGAATTCGGTGAACTTAAGGACAAACTGATAATTGCCGGCGGATTGAATAAGGATTCTTTAGCTGAACTGGAATCATGGGGTATAAAAAAAGTATTGATAGGAACTAGTCTTCATTCAGGTGATGTGAAAATTCTAGACTAGAACGCTTAAAACCACATATGGGAATGCACAAGCCATAATGAATAATACGATTCCTAAAGCTAATTTAGTTTTGCTTTCTTCTAGGGATCCGGAGATAATCATCACTATCGCTAGAAATCCAAAAACTACTGGAAGAATATGAGAAAAAATTGTAGTTCCAACTATTGCCATTTTAAATCACTACTATAATTTTACCTTTTTAGTTATATAAATTTAACTTTAAAATTAATTGTTTTGAAATTAAATAAACTTTTTATATTAATTTTTTTAAATATTAGTCTATGAGAGTGGATAGGCATCACCATCACAAAAAAGCGGGTGAAAATTTAGCGGTTGTCTTTTTTCTAAACCTGGCGTTTAATGTCATTGTTGTTATAGGGGCACTTGCTACAAACAGTATGGCCATATTGAGTGATTTCATTCATGACATGTCAGACACCATTTCAATCGCTTTGGCATGGTTTTTGGAACATGTTGCTCAAAGGGATTCATCTGAAAACTATTCTTACGGCTATCAGCGTTTTTCAATTCTTGGGGCTGTCATAATATCCGTTTTTGTTATTGTGATGGCATTTGTGATTTTATCAGAAGCGATTCCTCGGCTGTTTGCTCCTGAAGGTGTTGATGCCGGAGGAATGCTTGTTATTGCAGTTATAGGTTTGATATTCAAATCCCTGTCAGTTTACAGGCTTCACAGAGGAGAGACATTTAATGAAAAGGCGATTCTGTTCCATCAGCTTGGAGACGTATTTGAATGGGTCGCAATATTGGTTTTAAGTCTGGTGCTTATGTTTTGGGAGGGTGCTGCATATCTTGATCCATTTGTTTCCATTGGTATTGCATTATGGCTGATATTCAATCTTGGCCGCAACCTGGTCAAATCGGTTCAGATTTTGCTTCAAAAGACTCCAAGCAATTTTGACGTTGATGAATTCAAGGCATCAATCACATCCATCGAAGGCGTAAATGCCATCGATGATTTTCATGTCTGGTCACTTGACGGCATCGATTCCGTTCTGACAGTTAAGGTTTCAATCGGCAACTGGGAAATGCAAGAGGATATCAAGAACGAGATTTATGATATTGCTTCAAGATATCATATTGTTGACATTACTATTGAATTCGATTAATTTTGAGGATAATTTATGACTTTGGTGGTTATTGGGCCTGTAACACATGATTTGGTTGTTATTGGCGATGAGGAATCTCATAAGATTGGTGGAGCGACCTATTTTCAAAGCTTTGTTTTCGAGGAGTTTCACAATGATTATCTGGCTATCGTCAACTGTAGTGATGAGAAGTTGATTGAGGAATTCCCTTCAAAGGATAAGGTTAAGGCAATAATGAAGGAAAACACCCATTTTTTTATAAATGAATATTCCTCCAGGGAGGATTTGAATACCAGAGTGCAGTTGAGCAATTTTGCCAACATTCCGATATTGCCGGAGGATTTGGAGGAAATATTGCCTTCTCAAATCGACGGTTTTGTTTTAAATCCCTTGAACCGTTATGATTTTCCAGCCGAAACCGTTGAATATCTGAAAGGTTTTGACGTTCCAATATTCCTGTCAATTCAAGGTTTTTTGAGACTTCCTGGTGTTCAAGTAAATGAAAATTTCACCATAAAATTATCTGACTTTGATGAGCTGGCATCTATTTTATCAGGTGTTGATGTTATATTTTTAGATGAGTCAGAAAAAAACATGATTGGAACAGGGTATGATGTAGGTGAGATGGTCATAACTAACGGTTCCCACGGTTCGAGAATAATTTCGGATTCGGAGATTAAAATCGATGCAGTTCCCTGTGTCAATCTTGTGGATACCACCGGCTGCGGAGATACTTACATGGCGGCATATGTCTCACAAAGATTATTGCTTAAATCTCCCGAAACCGCCGGAAAGTTTGCCTCAAGGATTGCCAGTGAAAAAATAGAAAATTTTGGGCCTTATAATTTTAACAAATAATTGACATTATTTAGATTTATAAAAATTATTTTTAACGGTCATCATTTCTTATTTTTAATACTTTTCATTTGAATTTTCATTGTTTAGAAAACTTTATTAATTAATAGGATTATAATTATATATGCATTTTTGAATTTTTTTTACACTTTTAAAGGGTCATCATGTTAAACAAATCAACAAATATAATCGAAAGGGAATTTAAGAATTTACGTAAGGAGCTATTGGACTTAACTTTAAGGAATCAACTTCTTAATTTTAAATCAAGGGCTAAGACTATCACTATAGTAAATCAATCTCCTATAAATCTTTATCAGACATTGGTCCTGCAGGAAAACAAGATGTATTTTGTGGCCAATAAGAAAGATAAGAAGGAAGATAAATCTTCAGTTTGGGACCACATTCCATTTGATTTTTCAAAGTTTTCAGAGGGAGATAAGAAATTAGCCACTGATTTGACTCCAAAGGAGCTTCAGAAAAGATTATATTACATCAATAACCAGGCTAAAACAATGCTCCAGGAGCAGGGTTATAACATTTTGTATTTGGCAATCGGCTTTTTGGAGTGGAAAGACAAGTCAAAGCCGAGACAAAAGAACAAGGCGCCGCTGGTGCTGATTCCTGTTTCAATGGAGAGGAAAAAGGTTGGTGAATCATTCAACCTCGAATGGACTGGTGAGGATATTCAAACCAACATATCACTTAAGGCCAAACTTCTAGAAGCGGGAATTGAGTTTCCCGATTTTGAATTTAAAAGGTATGGTGAAGTCGTAGACCATTATATCGCAAGCGTCAAGCGTGCCGTTTCACGTATGGACGGATGGGATGTCAACAATGAGGTGGCATTGGGATTCTTCAGTTTCACCAAATTTGTAATGTATAACGATTTGAACCCTGAAGCGTGGGAAGACAATGTTGATCTGACTAAAAATGAATTGATTCAGGCAATATTCAACCCCGCCAAAAACGATCAGGAATCATTCAGGGAAGAGGAAATCGATTCAAGGCTCGAATATCAAAACATGTATCAGGTTCTTGATGCCGATTCGTCCCAGATTGCAGCCATTCAGGATGTTAAGGCAGGCCGCAATCTTGTGGTGGAAGGACCTCCGGGAACCGGTAAGTCACAGACTATTGTGAACCTGATTGCAGAGCTTCTGGCCGAAGGCAAATCAGTTTTATTCGTATCGGAAAAGATGGCGGCACTGGATGTTGTAAAGGACAGGTTGACAGGTGTCGGTCTGGGCAAGTTTGTCCTGGAATTGCATTCCCACAAGACAAGACGCAAGAAATTCCTTAAGGACCTGCAGAAGGCCACAAACGTAAGGGCTCAGGAACCTTTAAACATCGACCAGACAATTCGCAAGCTCGAAACTCTTCGTCGCCAATTAGATGATTATTCTCAGATTATTCACATGCCTGCTTTTGCAGTCAATTTATCCCCGTTCCAATTATATGGAATGAAGGAATCTGCTGATGACCATTTTGCCCGCAAAGACGCATTGATGCCATTGGTAAGGTTCGAAAACCCTGAAACAGTTACTTTAAAAGACTTGGATGATATGAAAATCGCCCTTGAAAACCTGGCGGAGCTTTATCAAACCATTTCAAAGGAAAATCCGTGGAGTAAATGCGCACCGAAAAGCCTTCTGCCGGCGGATTTGAGGGAAATTGAAATGCTTATCAACGATACCTTGCATGCCCTGGATAATTTCCTTGTGGAGCGCGGTAGGGTTTATGACATTTACGGAATCAAACAGCCGGACACATTAAACGAATTCCAGAATTCATTGTCCGCATTTGAAATAATCAAATCTCAGAATGCCGAGCTTATTGACGCAAGCATACTTAAGTCAGGCGCATGGGACAGCAACAATGATGATGCGTTCCTGCTGATTAGGGAACTTGAAAAATATCAGAGGTATGCAGGGGCACTGACTAAGTTCAACCAGAGCATTTTCCAGGTTGATATTGACAGGCTGATTTATGAACTGCAGCATCTCTCAACCAAAAGGTTCAGGTTCTTCAGCAACAAGCAATATATAGAACTTGTCGAGAGGTATTATGCGGTGCCGGTTCCTGACAGCATTGATGAAATTATCAGGGATTTGCAACAGGCAAAAGCAGTTATCCACATTAGAAAAACCCTTGAGGCAAACAATGCATTAGGTCAGAAGTATTTCGGTGGATATTGGCATCTTAATGCAAATCCTAATGATTTGAAAGCAATTGCCCGCTGGATGAATGAATTCACCGCATTGGTTCGTGAAGGGACATTTTCACAAAATACTATTGATTTGATGAGCAAGGATCTGTTTGATATCAATCCGGAAAGGGATCTTGCCGATTATATCGATTCCGGTGAGGAATTCGTAAGGGTGCTTTCAAGACTTAAGGACAAACTGAATCCGAGAAGCAAGCTAATCTTTAAAAGGGAAACAGGCGATGTTCCATTTGAGGCATGGAAAGAACAGTTGTATAATTGGAGAGGACAGCTTTCAAGCCTTCATTTATGGTCACAATACCTGAATACCAAAAATGCGCTCAAGTCATCAAATGCAAAAATGTTTGTTGATTCAATCGAAAAAAGAAACATTAAGAAATATGATATCGAGGCGCTGGTTGAAGGAAACTTTGCGGATTCCCTATTGAATATTCTCTTTGTCGAAAACCAGGAATTGGCAACATTTGTTGGGGAATTGCATGAAAACCGTATTCGCGAATTCCAGGACCTGGATAAAAAGATCTTGACATTGAACCGTAAAAGAATCTACCATAAGCTGAACAGCAACATTCCGAAAATCTTCGGAGGCACAGAAAACCCTCAGGCAAAAATATTGGCCGGGGAATTCACAAGAAAAAGCGGACACATGCCTGTAAGAAAACTTCTGGAAAAGGCAGGCGGAATGATAAAGCAAATCAAGCCATGCTTTATGATGTCTCCATTGTCAATTGCACAGTATCTGGATCCTACAAATGAGGAATTGCAGTTTGATGTCGTTATTTTCGATGAGGCAAGTCAGGTAAAACCTGAAGATGCATTGGGAGCATTCATGAGAGGAAAAACTGCAGTCGTTATGGGAGATACCCAGCAGCTGCCTCCTACATCTTTCTTTGACCAGATGTCAGATGCCGACAGCGATGAAGAGGAAGCGACATCACTGGATATGGAAAGCATATTGCATTTATGTAAATTATCATTCCCTGTAAAAATGCTGAAATGGCATTACCGTTCACGCCATGAATCACTGATTACAGTATCAAACAGGGAATTTTACGACGATGACCTGCTGGTTTATCCTTCACCTTCACATTCAGACCCTGAACTTGGTTTGAAATTCCATTATAATCCGAACACTCAATATCTTAGAGGGGCTTCATCCAAAAATCCACTGGAAGCAAAGGATGTTGTCGATGAGATATTCAATCATTTCGAAAAGTACGGAGATACAAAAAGTTTGGGTGTCGGAACATTTTCCGTTGCACAGAAAAACGCAATCCTCGAGGAACTGGAGGTAAGGCGTAAGGAACATCCCGAATATGAACCGTTATTCTCAGATAACAAGGAAGAGCGCTTCTTTGTCAAGAACCTTGAAACCATTCAGGGAGACGAAAGGGATGTTATCCTAATCAGTGTAGGGTACGGTTTTGACCAGGACGGCAAGATGTCACTTAACTTCGGTCCGCTGAATCAGGATGGTGGTGAGCGAAGGTTAAACGTATTGATTACCCGTGCAAGAGAGAAATGTGTGGTATTTTCAAACTTTAAAGCTTATGACATGAATTTAACAGCCAATCCTCCGTATGGTGTAAAATCCCTGAAGGAATTCTTGGAATATGCCGAAAACCTGACACTTGGAACACATAGCGTTGATGAGCTGTCAAAAGAACCGTTTGAAGATGCAATTGCAAGCTTTCTGCAGGAAAACGGTTACATGGTTGACAAGCACATCGGATGTGCAGGTTTCAGAGTGGATTTGGCTATTGTTGATGATGAAAATCCAGGAAAATACATACTGGGTATTACAACTGACGGAAAAATGTATGCCTCAAGCAAAGTGGCACGTGACAGGGACAGACTCCGTGAACAGGTATTGACAGGACTTGGATGGAAATTATACCATTTATGGTCTACAGACTGGTACAGGAACCGTGATTTGGGACGTAAAAAACTCCTGGAATTTGTTGAAAAATCCATCCGTGAAACTCGCGAAGAGGAAAAGCGCAAATCCGAAGAAGAAAAAAGATTGGCTGAAAAGAGAAGATTGGAAGCTGAAAAGAAAGCTGAAGAATTGCGCATTGCCCGTGAAAAAGAGGAAGCTGAAAGAAAGGCTAAAGAAGAAGCTGAAAACGATGAAATTAATGCGGAAGATATCGGTCCTGCAGACTTTGTTGAAGTTGAAAAGGCTGATGATGGAGATTTCCTTGAAAAACCTATTGATGTGGGTGAACTTGACCCTGAAGAATTCTTTAAAGATGTTGATGCAGAAGAGGTCAAGTCCCCTAAAGCAATGAATGAGGATGCACCATCACAAGCCAAATCTGAATTTGTTGAGGTTGAGGATTCCGGTGATGTTAAGGATTATTCCGAGTATGCTGGTGAGTCCGAGTTTATTGGAGGAGCCGATGAAGCGGAAGAATCTGCTAAAACCGACTCTGTATCAAATAAAGATGATCAGGATGTCTCTTTGGAAACTCCTAAAAATGATGATGCTGAAATTTGGGAGTCAGAAGATGAAGAATCTTCAAACAAAAATGATGATGCTGAAGTCTGGGAAGATGATGAAGGTGTCTCTCCTAAAGACAATGCCGAAGTCTGGGAAGATGATAAGGATTATTCAGAAAAAGAAAAACCAAAATCAGTTAAAGATAAACTAAAATCAATATTCGGCCACAGTCATCTGCAGGAAGACAGTGAAAAAGACGGTGAAGAAGGCGGTGCCTCTTCAGTATTGGCGGGCCTTAAATTCACAAAAGATTTGGGTAAGGATTCAGAATTGGAACAAGACTTGCCTGATGATAATGATAAAGCCGAACCTGAGGATATAGTTGATTTGGGTTCTGATGATGATTACATTTATGTTGACCACAGCAATGATGATGTGAGCGAAGAAGAGGATTCTCACATTAAATTTGATAAAAAGATTGATGAACCTATTGAGGACATTGTTGAAGAGCCTGTTAAAGAATCTGAGGACATCCCTGTAAAGGAACCTGTTGATGAGCCTGTTCGTGAAGAGGTTATTGAGGAACCTGATGATATTCCTGTTGAGGAGCCTGTTCGTGAAGAGGTTATTGAGGGACCTGCTGATGTTCCTGTTAATGAGCCTGTTCGTGAAGAGGTTGTCAAAAAAGTAAGGGATGAACCTATTTATGAGGAACCTGAGGATATTCCTGTTGATGAGCCTGTTCGTGCGGAAGCTGTAGAGGATTCCATTGATGATAAAGTTGATTTGGGTTCTGATGATGATTACATTTATGTTGACCACAGCAATGATGAGCCTGTTCGTGAAGAGGTCGTTAAAGAAGTAAATGATGAGCCTGTTGATGAGCCGATTTATGAGGAACCTGAGGATATTCCTGTTAAGCTGTAGAGGATTCCATTGATGATAAAGTTGATTTGGGTTCTGATGATGATTACATTTATGTTGACCACAGCAATGACGACAATGATAATGAGCCTCAAGTCAGTGATGAGAGGAATAGTGACAATGAAATATCAAACGAGCCAGTCGAGACCCATCATGGGCTAAATAGAAACACTTTCGTAAAATCAAGAATCTCTGATGTGGTTATGGGCGAGTCAAAATTGAAACCTCAGGAAGTTAAACGCGTCAAAGGAGAGTTCATCGAAGATGATGAGTTGCCGTTGCATAAACCTGCTCCAAAGGATGAATTTGTAGTTGATGCGGAAATTGTTAATGATGATGACTTGAATGCATTGAATGATGACTTGCATGATTGGAATCAGGATGATGAGGAATTGAACATTTTCAATGATAATTTGCCTGATTGGAATAATAATGATGATTCCAATGATGTTTCAGACATCGTAAACGATGCCAAAAACGGTTATATTGATGAAACATTTGATGATATTGAAATTGATGGCGATGAGAAAGTCTTTGATTTGGAAGACGATGAGGATTACACACAAACCTCCGCTTATGATTCAAACGTTGAAAGAGAAACTCCTGTTGCGGATAATCGGGATAGCGTTGAGGACAGTGAAAGTTTCGATGCCATCGAAGATGATGACAATCAGGAATCTGATGATGGAGTTACCTACTATCAGGGTTCCAATGATGTTACAAGCAAACTGAGAAAAAACAATTTGTATTATGATGATGAAAAGCCTAGGTCCGTTAAAGATTCCATCATAGGATTTAAAAATGACATGAAATACATTAACAAATCATTGAAGGAAATTGAAAATCCAACCAAAATCGATTATGTTTCTGTGGTTGACAGGACAGAGGAATATGACCCTGCAGATTACCTGAATATGCCAAGTGATGATGATTCCGATAAAATCATTCAAAGGGAAGAGGAATTGACTTTTGCAGAAAAAGAAGAGATGAGAATTGAGAGGGAAATGAAAATGGAATCTCTTCAAAAAGAAATTGAAAGCGATGAAAATGTCATTGTTCCAGTTCATCAGCAGCACAGAAGGGAAGAGCTGAAAGATCAGGCATTGGAGGACATCATCCAATCCGCTGATGAGGACTATAAGGAAATCGAAAAGGAAAGGCGCAAGCAGGATAATCAGCTTAAGGCATTCGACAATCACAAGCTGCCCGGCAAAAAGAAACTTGAGGACAATATCGTAGATTATGTTGAATCAGCAGACATAGGCCTTAGCTCATCTGATGATTTGTATAAAAAGCCGATATCTGATGTTGCAGATTCAGTTAAACTTATTGTGGATATTGAAGGCCCTATTCATGTAAATGAAGTCACAAAAAGAATCAAGAACAGCTGTCATATCAAACGTGCAGGAGCCAATTTGAAAAAGACAGTCAATGCCGCCATTGAAACTTCAGAAAACTCAGGCGATATCATTAGGATTGGGGACTTTTTATATGATGCGTCAAATAATAATGTGCTTATCAGAAGAAGAAACAAGCCTAATATAGAATTGATTTCAGATGAAGAGATATCCAAAAGCATTGAGCTTGTATTAACTTATAATCCTCATATCTCAACAAAGCAAGTTGCCAAGGAAACCTCACGTAATTTCGGATTCAAGTCCACATCCAAAAAGACTGCAACAAGAATAAACGGAGTACTTGATTTGATGATTGCAAACAATAGAGTTAAAATCGACAATGATTATGTTGAGCTTAAATAGTGTTTTTTATGTCAACCAAACTTAAATCTCCCGATAATCTGCCGAATAAGCCCGGTGTCTATATAATGCGCGATTCTTCCGACACAATTATATACGTCGGCAAGGCGAAAAACCTCATCAAAAGGGTCAAATCCTATTTCAGGGAAAAGCTGGACAGACCCAAAACCCAAATACTGATGAGCCATTTCGACAGTCTAGAATATATCGTCACCAATTCTGAAAAGGAAGCGCTGATTTTAGAGGCCACATTGATCAAGAAGCATCGTCCAAGGTATAATGTCCAGCTGAAGGATGATAAGCGATATCCATATGTCAAGATAACAGAGGAGGATTTTCCGAGACTTGTCATCACGCGCAATGTCACAAAAAATGGGATTTATTACGGTCCTTTCACAGATGTGGGCTCTGTTAAGCAGACCGTTAAGTTTTTAAAGTCATTATTTAAAATCAGGACTTGCCGAAACATGAACGGGCCATGCCTCAATGCCCAAATTGATTTGTGCAACGCCCCATGTGACGGCAGGATTTCGAAAGATGAATATTCCGAAATTATCAATAAAATAGACCTGTTTTTCCAGGGGAAATATTCCACTATCGTCAGGAATCTTAAAAAGGAAATGATGGAGGCCGCAGACAATGAGGAATTTGAAAAGGCGGCAGTCATAAGGGACCAGATTGCATCAATTGAGGAAATCATGGAAAAGCAGTTTGTTGATTTGGTGGATGATGACCTGGACCAGGACGTTATTGCAATTGCTCCCGGTGAAAATGAGGTTGTGGTAATCATCATGCCGATTAGAAACGGTAAGATTGTAGGCCGTGATGACTTTTTGATGAGCGCATCGCAATATGATTCGTCATCTGAAATCATGTTTTCTTTTATTCAGCAGTATTACGGTTACAATAGGCATGTTCCAAAGCAAATCCTTTTGGATGAGGATATTGATGAGAAGGAGCTGCTTGAAGATTGGCTAAGTGATTTGAGGGGAAACAAGGTAAAAATCAAGGTTCCTCAAAAAGGGGTGAAATTAAGGCTCGTTAAGATGGCGAAGAAAAACGCCGAAATCATCAAGCATCAAAAGAAAAAGATGGAATCTGCTCTGATAGAGCTTAAAAAATACCTAAAACTTGAAAAGATGCCTCATGTAATCGAGGGGTATGATATCAGTAACATTTCAGGCAAATTTGCAGTCGGCTCAAAAGTGTCATTCAAGGACGGCAAACCCGACAAAAAAAGGTACAAGCATTTCAAAATGGAAACTCCCGGTCCGAACGATTTTGCGATGATGGAGGAATTGCTGACTCGCAGATTGAAAATGGTCGACCGAGACCCTGAACCCGACCTGATAGTCATTGATGGAGGTAAAGGGCAGCTTGGTATGGCTTGTGGGGTTTTGGAGAAATTGAATTTAACTCATATTCCTATCATTGGCCTTGCAAAAGAATTTGAAGAGGTGTTCACTCCTAATTCAAGTCGTCCAATAATAATTCCTAAAAACAACAAGGCATTGTATTTGCTTCAGCAGGTAAGGGATGAATCTCACAGGTTTGCAATAACTTATCATAGGAAACTGCGCAGCAAGAATATTTCGGCCTCTTCACTGGACGATATTGCTGGTGTGGGTAAAAAAAGAAAGGTTGCTCTTTTGAAGGAATTTGGAAGCATTGATAATATTAAAACCGCTTCAGTAGACCAATTAGCTAAAATAGACGGCATGAATCAAAAAACCGCTGAAAATGTCTATAATTATTATCACTAACGTCTAATTATTTTTTAGTAAAAAATACTGATTTTCCATTAACTTTAAATATAAGTATTTTTAAAATGTTTTTACAACAGAATTTAAAAAGGTTAATTTATATGGTAAAATGTCCACGGTGCGGGTATGATAATTTGCCCTCTGCCGTATATTGTGATAACTGTGCCTATCTGCTTTCCGACTCACAAGGCAAAAAAATAAAAATGGTGAAGCGTGAAAAAAGTTGGAACATGGGCATAGCTAAAAAAATTGCTATAGTGTTGGGAATTATTATTGTTGGATATCTATTGTTTTCAGTTGTTTATAATAATACTCAACCGACCGAACAGGAATCATTAAACGTCATTACTGATGACGGAAGTCATCTTCAATCTTCTTCTTATCCCTACAAAGCAAAAATTTCCTACGAAGGTAGCTGGTTTGCTGAAATGGGCGATCCGAACTATCTTGTAAAAGAGGAAGGGGACGGTACAAAAACTATTACACTTGACTGTGCTCCTTGGGAACGCATTTGCATTAATGCACAAAAAGAGGATTATGGTGAAGGTGAACTTAAGGTTCAACTTTTAAGAGATGATCAGGTTGTAGCAGAGAATACGTCTTCCAACGCTACAGGAAACGTAGTAATAAACTATAATTATTGAATTTGACTCATTCTTTGCTCTAAAAGTTCCACTAGCTCATCGGTTTTGTAGAGTCTGATTTCCTGGGAATCTTTATCCTTGAATATCTTGATAAAGTTAATCAGGTCATTGCATAGTTGGTCGTATTGGATACTTAGTGTGTTGTAGTTATTCAGTAGTGCAAATGCCTTTTGTTGGTCTAATTTGGGTTCATCCCTTAGAATCCTTTCCATATTGGCAAAATGTGTTTCAATCATTATTTTTTCTTGTTCTAAGGTATCCATATATTCTTGAATTTTATTGTCGCTAGCCATTTTTATCACTTGTTTTAATATTAAATTGTCAACATATAAATAGTTTCAAAAATATATTTGTATAAGTATAAAGGGGCATTAATAATGATTAAAGTTGAAAATGTAAGTAAAGATTATGAATTGGCTGACGGAACTAAAGTCAAGGCTTTAAAGGATGTTAGCTTCGAAGTCGAAGAAGGCGAAATACTTGGAATCATGGGAAAAAGCGGTTCCGGCAAAACAACACTTTTAAGGGCTCTTAGAGGTGTTGAACATATTGACGACGGAAGCATTGAAGTGGGAAATGTAAAGGTAACTTCCGAATCTTCCCAATTTTATTACAATGAGCTCAAAAAGGAAACTGCAATTCACCTTCAGAGGTCTTTCGGAATATGGCCGGACACTGTGCGTGAAAATGTATTGCGTAAACTCTATGCCAGAAGATACTTTGATGAGGGTGACACCAATTTTGAAGTCGCTGAAAGTGAATTCGGTGAGGAAGCAGATGAACTGTTGGAGCTTGTTTCATTAACTCATAAAAAGGACCACTATGCATCAGTATTAAGTGGTGGAGAAAAACAAAGACTTATAATGGCAAGGCAGCTTGCAAAACAGCCAAAAGCTTTACTTCTTGATGAACCTGCAACCATGGCATGCCCTAAAACAAAACAAGAAATATTGGATGCGGTTAAAAAGATTAACAATGAACTGAACATTACAGTAATTATCGTATCCCATTTGCCTGATATCCAAAAGTACCTGGCTGACAGGGTAATCCTGCTTGAAGACGGTGAAATTGCCGATGAGGGGTCTGCGAAGGAAATCTGTGACAAGTTTATGGAGGGTATGGATGATATTGTGGACATTCAGAATGTATCAACCGATGAGGACCTCATTGATGTAAAGGATGTCTATAAAAGGTTCTACCTCCTGACCGGTGGTGAAGTTCTTCAGATGGAGGATATCAACTTCAAGGTTCAGGATAAAAACATTTTAAGCATCATCGGACCAAGCGGAGCCGGTAAAACCGTACTTTTAAGAATGCTTGGCGGATTGGATGACCCTGATAAGGGGGAAGTGCTCTATAAGGTAGAGGACAGATGGGCAGATATCGATATTCCAGGATATGACCGTATGATGATACGCTCAAAATTGGGTTTCATGCACCAGGAATTTGCCCTAACCCATTATGCAACTGTATTGAGCCAGTTGTCCACAAGATTAGGATATAAAAAGCAGGACATAGTTAACGAGGCAAAGGCAAGGGCTGAAAAATTGGGATTAAGTGAGGAACTCCTGGATTCATTCTATCTGTTGACTGATTTGCCTGAAACTGAAGCCAAAGAGCGCTTGAGGCAAGTGGGTTTGGACGGCGAAATCCTGAATGACCTGTTCCCGAGATTTCCTGAAACAGCTACAAAAGAGGCAGTGGCCGATATTTTCGAAAGCCTTGATTTGGACATGGATATCCTGCACAGAAAATCCTATGAACTTTCAGGCGGTCAAAAGGTACGTGTAATGCTGGCAATGATACTGGTTTCAAGACCTAAATTCCTGCTTTTGGATGAGCCGTTCGGTGATTTGGACCCTGTCACCTTAAGGGATGTGACCAATGCCCTTAAAACAATATCCAAGGATTACGGAATTACTATCGTAATGGTTTCCCACAACACAGACTTCATTAAGGAACTGTCCAACAGGGCATTATTCATGGATGACGGAAAAATCATTGATGATAGTGAAAACATCGATGAGATAGTGGACAATTTCATTGATTTCTGTCATGCTGATTATCTGAAAGGGGATTAGGCAATGTTTGACGTTATTGCAGTTCCTGTTGACGGATCAGACTATGGATACAAGGCAGCCGATGTAGCCATTGAGATAGCCCAAAAATTCAATTCCAAAATTGCAGCGGTGCATGTTCTTGAGGAATTCTCCTTAAACAGCTATGATTTTGAGGAAGATTCCGGAGATGAGATTCTGGCAAAGGTAACCGAAAAGGCATCTGAGGCTGATGTTGAAGTGGTTGAGCATTTGCTTACTGCCGACCCGTTAAGGGACATGAGATTCATTGTTGACCAGACACGTGCAGATTTGGTTGTCATCCATGCGCATGGAGCCAACAACAACAGATTCGTATCCTTTGAGGATAACAGCGTAAGCGACACTCAAATAGGTTCAGTTTCAGAAAGGCTCTTGAGAACCTCAAATGTTCCGGTGTTATTAGTCAAATAATAATTTAAAACTTTTTTTCTTTTTAATTATCTATTTATTCGCTATTTTTTACTATACTTTTAAATATTATGAAAATCTAATTATTTATAACATAAATTGTTTATATTAAAGGAGATATTTTTATGATTGTAAAAGATTGGTGCTCATTCTGCGGCGAATGTGCCGGAGTATGTCCAAGAAACTTGATTCAAGTAAGAGAATACAGTTTGGTATTTAATGAAGATGAATGTAAGGAATGTTCAATATGTATTGATGCATGCCCTGTTGATGCATTAGAAAGAGAGGAATGATAACATGATCGAAACTGATGTAATTGTAGTAGGTTCCGGACCTGCAGGTTCAAGCGCAGCAAAACACGCTGCATTAGGTGGAGCAAAAGTAATTTTAATGGATAAGAAATCTGAAATTGGATCTCCAAAAAGATGTGCTGAAGGGGTTTCAATCCAAGGGCTTGAAAAATTAGGTATTGAACCTTCCCCAAGATGGGTAACCCAGGAAATCCAGGGTGTAAGAATCCAGACTCCTGATGCAACTGACGTATGGTTGACAAAGGATGAGGTTAAGTTACCTGAAGCAGGCTACATTCTTGAAAGAAAAGTGTTCGATAAGCACATGGCAATGGATGCAGCAAGAGCAGGTGCTGAAATCAAAATCAAAACATTGGTGACCGGAATTGAAAAAATCGACAACGGTTACATTGTCAAAACAGAATGCATGGGCGAAAAGATTGATTACAAATGTAAAATATTGATTGCCGCTGACGGTCCTGAAGGTCACGTTGCAAGATGGGCGGGACTCAGACCTGCTGCAAAACCTAAGGAAATGGAATCCGGTGTACAATACGAAATGTGTAACGTTGAATTTGAAAGGCCTGGCGTCATTGAATTTTACTTAGGTTCCTGCGCTCCTGGAGGATATGTATGGATTTTCCCTAAAGGTGACGACATCGCAAATGTCGGTTTGGCAATCCTTCCTCACAAGGCGGAAAAGACAGCAAAAGAATACTTGGATGATTTCGTTGCAAAATCACCTTACCTTAAAAACGCTCAGGCTGTTGAGCTGAATGTGGGAGGAGACCCTGTTGGCGGAATGACCAAAAAACTTTATGATGACAACATTATGGTCGTGGGAGACGCTGCAGGACAGGTTAACCCATTGACCGGTGGAGGAATCATTTCCGGTATGACAGGTGGAATGTGTGCAGGCCAAGTTGCGGCACAGGCAATCAAGGAAGACTGCTCTAAAAAATTCCTAAAGCAATATGATAAAATGGCACATGAGGAACTCGACCACGAAATCAAAAGATACAAAAAGGTACAAGAGTACTTGCTCACCTTGTCCGATGAAGAGTTGGACAGTATCGCTCACGCTTTCCAGGGCGAAAGCTTCGAAAAGATTTCCACCACTGAAATCGTTAAAAAATTAATTAAAGTATCTCCAAAAGCTTTACTCAAATTAGGTAAATTCATATAAGGTGTTTAAATTGATTCTGGTTACTGGAGGAGCGGGCTATATTGGTTCCCATACCAATAAGGCCTTACATAATGCAGGCTATGATACTGTAGTTTTGGACAACCTGTCAAAAGGTTATGAGAATTTTGTAAAATGGGGAACCCTTGAAAACTATGACATCGGAAGTAGTGACTTGAATGAGGTTTTTGAAAAATATGACATCGATGGCGTCATTCACTTTGCAGGATTCATTTCAGTAGCGGAATCTGTCGAAATGCCTCAAAAATACTTGAAAAACAATTATAAAAATACAATAAATCTCCTTAAGGTAATGAGAGACTATAATGTAGACAAATTTATCTTCTCTTCAACCGCCGCTGTTTATGGAAATCCGAAAAAGGTTCCAATAACTGAAGATTCAGAGTTAAAGCCAATCAATCCTTACGGACACTCAAAATGGCTGGTTGAAAGGGCGCTTGAAAGGGAAGCTGCAAAAGGCGACTTCAACTATGTTGCGTTAAGATATTTCAATGCATCAGGATGTGATTTTGACGGTCAGATTGGAGAATTCCACGACCCTGAAACCCACCTGATACCGCTGATTTTGGATGCTGCTATCGGAAAGCGTGACTGCATTTATATCTATGGTGACGATTACGACACTCCTGACGGAACCTGCATACGTGATTACATTCATGTAAACGACCTTGCTGATGCCCATATCAAGGCATATGAATATTTGTGCAGTGAAAAAGAATCAAATGTGTTCAATTTAGGAAACGGGCAGGGATTTTCTGTTCGTGAGGTTATCGAAATGTGCAAGAAGGTCACAGGACGTGACTTTGAAGTTAAGGTTGATGAGCGCCGTGAGGGCGATCCCGCTCGTTTGATAGCGGATTCCTCTAAAATTCAAAACAAACTTGGCTGGACTCCACAGTATGATTTGGAAAAGATTGTCGAGTCAGCCTGGATGTGGCATCAGAAAATCAATGAGATTAGGTAATGTTCATGGAAACCCAGAATCATGACTCTAAAATTGATGTTCGTATAATTGTGGGCGGTTTGGATATTGCACAGCTTGTATCGAAAGCGGTAAACAATATCCAGCTTGAAAATGACTACAATATAATAGTTTCATCCATCATTCCGACTGTTGAACTTAGCATTGTCAAAAAGGTGGCCAGTGGTGCCGATATCTTGCTCATTGGCGGATATGGTCATGATGAAACTTACAATATTCTTTACAATGAATTAAAAACTGATTTTAACCATATAGGATTGTTTGACTATAACAACATTATTATCGAAGACGAATCTATTGATTTCAAGCTTGCCGAAAAGGAAATCCTCAATTCAATAATAAAGTCAACTCTTTCCTATTCTCTGAATTTAATAAACATTCATACTTTGGAAAATAAGCTGATGAAGGTAACTCATAACTATAATAACTTGTTGGATGATTATAATCAGCTCATCAAAGAGCAGGAAGTGCTGACACGTGAGAACAATGAATTGCGTGAAGATATGAATGACCTCAAATCAGATTATGCTGCGTTCAAATCACGATATGACGATATATATTCCAAGGATATCCTGGAGGTATTCAGTCTGAATGATTTGTGGCAGGATACATTCAGACAGGAATTGTCTGATGAGGAAAGGATTGTAATTGCTACAAACAGGTTCAGGCCAGACAATGTTATTGTTGGCCAGGGTTATATTGCCGCAGAGTCCAGAAACAAGGCTGTTGAATGGCTTAACATTGTCAGAACTGCATTGATATTTGTAGATGATAATGAGGATGATTTAAAAAAAGAATTGGGCTCCAATGATGAAAGCAAAGCTCCTGAAGTAAATGACGATTATGAGATTCCAAACAATTTCGAAAACTTCTGGGACTAAAACATTAATTATTTTATACTAGTTTTATCAAAAATATAATTATACTATTTAATGGGAGTTTGCATATGCAAGGAGAAATGGAAGACAAATGCGGTATCGTTGGAATTCATTGTAAGGACTATTCCAAGGATGTTGCACCACTAGTTTATTATTGTTTGTATGCTTTACAGCATAGAGGTCAGGAATCAGCAGGAATTGCTAGTTTTAATCAGGATAAAGGTTTTAAACACTACTACGGAATGGGTTTGATTACCAGCGTATTCAGTGATGAGGAAATCCAAAATCTTGAAGGAAACATGGCTATAGGTCATGTGAGATATTCTACCACCGGTCAGTCAAAAGTTGAAAATTCACAGCCTTTCGTAATTGATTTCGGTGATAGTTTTATTGCAATGGCTCATAACGGGGACATTGTCAATTCCGATGAGCTGAAAAAGGAACTTATGGATGAAGGATTCTATTTCAGGTCTGATTCCGATTCTGAAGTGATCTGTTACATGCTTAAAAAAGAGCATTATGATAAAAAGAAAGATGTTTTGGATGCTATTGATGCAGTATGCAAAAAGCTTGTAGGTTCTTATGCATTAACTATTCTGATTGACGGTGAATTGTATGGTGTAAGGGATCCTATGGGAATAAAACCTCTTGCAGTTGCAAAAAGACAGGATAAATTTATTTTGGCTTCCGAAACAGTTGCATTTGATGTGATAAATGCCGAATTCGTTAGAGACATTAAGCCTGGGGAAGTTATTCACTTCAAAAACAATGAAATTAACTCCCATATGCTGGAAAGTGCTGGAAAATGCAAACTTTCTCATTGTATGTTTGAATACGTTTACTTTGCAAGACCTGACAGTACAATAGACGGCATTAATGTTTACAAGACAAGAATGAACATAGGTGCTCAATTGCATAAGCTATATCCTATTGATGCTGATGTTGTAATTCCGGTGCCTGATTCATCAATCCCGGCAGCTATCGGTTATTCAAGAGCTTCCGGAATCCCTTATGGTGAAGGACTAATTAAAAATAGGTATGTCGGAAGGACATTTATCATGCCGACCCAGGAAGAAAGGGAGTTGGCTGTTAGGCTTAAATTAAATCCTATAAAAGAAGCCATTAAAGGCAAAAAGATTATTTTAATAGACGACAGTATTGTCAGAGGAACCACTTCAAAACAATTGCTGGACCTTGTAAAAGAGGCTGAACCTGCAGAAATTCACTTCCTTGTAGGATGTCCTCCTGTAATCTCTCCATGTTATTATGGGGTGGCAATGGCAACCAAGAAAGAGTTGATTGCAGCCAATTACAATACTGAAGAAATCAGAGAGCAGCTTGGCATAGATTCATTAGGTTATATTACCATTCCTGCTTTGGTTGAAGCCATTGGAATGCCTGAAGAGAAATTATGTTTAGGCTGCATAAATGAAGATTATCCTACTGAAATTCCTGAAGGGTTAGAGGCTGAAACTTACTACAAACCTTAGATTTTCATGGTTGAACTATTGGCTCCAGCTGGAAATTTCATATCGTTACGTGCCGTTTTGGAAAATGGCGCTGATGCCGTTTACTTCGGTCTTGACGATTTTAATATGAGAGCCAATGCCAAAAATTTTTCTCTGGAAGAATTGGGTGAGGTTTCAGGAATTGCCCAGGAGTATGGTGCCAAAACATATCTTGGCACAAACATCATTTTAAACGAGCGATTGGCATCCGAATTGGAGTCCAACATGGAGACAATCGCATCATCGGAAATCGATGGACTTATTTTATCTGACATCGGCCTTATTGAGGATACCATATCCCATGGCCTTGAAGCACATATCAGCGTTCAGGAAAACGTTACAAACTCATATACTCTTAAAACCCTTAAGAAGCTCGGTGCCAAAAGGGCAATCCTTTCACGTGAGCTGTCACTTGGGGAAGTTACAGAAATCACCCGAAAATCACCTATCGAGACTGAAATCTTTGTTCATGGCGCAATATGCATGGCAATTTCAGGCAGATGCTTTTTGAGTTACGGTTTGTATGGCCGAAGCGCCAACTGCGGGGACTGCCTGCAGCCCTGCCGCAAGAACTGGACACTGACATATGAGGAAGGTGAGGACAATGTCATCAACTTCTCGGACGTTGAGGATGAGAGATTCATCATTACCGGAAGTGATGACGGAAGCTACAGGACCAATTTCTTTTCACCGAAAGACATGTGCATGATTGAATACATTCCTGAGCTGATGGAAAGCGGCGTTGCATCATTCAAGATTGAAGGAAGGGCGAGAAGTCCTGATTATGGTGCAATGGTAACCGGAATCTACAGGCAGGCCATTGACGATTACGAAAAAGACCCGTCAGACTATAATGTTAAGGACGAATGGATGGATGAGCTGACAAGTGTGTTCAACCGTGGCTTTGACACAAACTTTTACTTCAACACTCCTTTTGAGAAAAGCGAGGATAACCAGTCAAAATACATTAAAAAAGACATCGGGCAGGTTGTCAACTATTACAATAAGGTAAAGGCGGCTGAATTAAGGATATGGGATGATTTGTCTGTCGGCGACAGGATCATCATACAGGGCAAGACAACAGGATCAATCACTCACACGATTGATTCCATGCAGATTGGAGGCAAATCAGTTGATTCAGTTGAAAAAGGCTGCAATGTTGCAATAGCGATGCCTGAAAAAGTTAGGGAAAATGATTTTGTTTATAAACTAGTTGAGAGAGATATTGATGACTAAAAAGATTGCAATTTATGGAAAAGGTGGAATAGGAAAAAGTACTACAGTGGCCAATCTGTCTGCTGTATGGGCTAGTGAAGGTTTAAACTGTCTTGTAATAGGTTGCGATCCAAAGGCAGACACCACACGTACTTTATACGGTTCCAGAATTCCGACTGTCGTTCACACTTTGAAGGATAACCGGAAACCTGAAAAGGATGATTTGGTTTTCACAGGTTTCAAGGGCATTCAATGCGTTGAAAGCGGAGGTCCAGAACCTGGGGTTGGCTGTGCCGGAAGGGGCGTTATTGTGGCAATGAAAAGGCTCGAGCAGCTTGACATTTTCAATGACGAGTTGGACGTTGTAGTGTATGACGTATTGGGGGATGTTGTTTGCGGAGGATTTTCAGTGCCTTTGCGTGAAAAGTATGCTGATGAGGTTGTTATTGTAACTTCCGGTGAGTATATGTCACTTTATGCGGCAAACAATATTGTCCGTGGAGTCAAAAAGCTTAAGGGTAACTTGAGCGGAATAGTCTGCAACTGCAGGAATGTTGACAATGAGGAGCAGATTGTCAATGACTTTGCAAAAAAGATAGGAACACATGTAGTTGGCACAATTCATAGAAGTAATTTGATTCAGGATGCTGAATTAGATGCAAAAACCGTTGTAGAAAAATACCCTGAAAGTGCCGAAGCACAAGAATACATGACTCTTGCTTCAAGCATAATGAAGAATAAAAATGTCTCCACATTGGAGCCTATGGATGATGAGGAATTTGAGGAGTTCTTCAAGTCATACTTGTAAAGATGTACTCGACCAATTATTCATCACCCCTCGGTGAGATGCTGATTGCAAGCGACGGCGAAGCTGTCTGTGGGCTTTGGTTTTCAGGCCAGAAGCATTTTCCGTCATCGGATGATTTTATAAAAAAAGATGATTTGGCTATTTTTAAAAAGGTCAGGCGATGGCTTGATGATTATTTCAATGGCATGAATCCTGAAATTGATTTTAAGCTAAAACCTGAAGGCAGCGATTTCAGACTTAAGGTTTGGAGGATATTATGTGAAATTCCATATGGCGAAACCTTGACATACGGTGAAATCGCTTCAAGAATTTCAGATACTATGTCAGCACAGGCAGTCGGAGGTGCTGTAGGGCACAATCCGATTTCAATTCTCATTCCCTGCCACAGGGTATTGGGTGCAGGCGGAAAACTGACAGGCTATGCCGGTGGAATCGAGAGAAAAATAGAATTGTTGAAACTGGAAAAAATAATTTCGGAAAGATAATATGGATTTGCCTTTAAACATAGTTATCGGTAATGTCATTTCGTTGATTGCAGGCGTTTTCATCATTTTAAGCATGTGGGTCAATGATGAAAAGCAGGCATATAAATATCAGTTCTTTAATGCTTTTATCCTAATTATATCTTCAGTTTTCTTCTTTTCATGGACTGGTGTTGTTACTATGGCCATTGCGGCTTCAAGAAATGCAATGGTCTACTTTGACAGGCTGACATTCAGCTGGACAATGTTTTTCATTGTGGTTTCAGTGGTTTTGGGCCTTCTGGTAAATACTATGGGTCTTGTTGGAATATTGCCAATCATTGCGATAATACAGCTTTCTCTGTGCAACTACTATCTAAAGACAATAAAGCCGATTAAGATCAGCTTCATTGTAAACAGTGCCATTTATGTGGTATATTTCATTGCGATTTGGGACATTTCCTCAGCTTCCATTGAAAGCTTTACCGCTCTTGTAGGACTGGTGTCTCTTGCCCGATTAATTTCATCCGAATCCAGGTCAGCCTAATCTGCTGATGAATTCTAGGATTTTTGTCACAGTCTGGTTTTGCTGATTTTCAGGTGTGATGCTTGCCGAATTGTCTCCGGGCTGCTTTCCGTAGTATCCGAATTGGGCATGATTTCCGCCGTCAATGACATATTCGGTCATATTGCTCATATGGGGCTTTGCTTCATCATATGATTTTCTGTTCAGATTCCCGTCGTTTGATCCGTATATTGACAGTGTAGGCTTTGTAATGTTTTCGGTTGAATATCCCGCCAGCATTATAAGTCCGTCACCTTTTCCTGAATGTGCCATATAGGATGATGCCACCACTCCTCCAAGGGAATGTCCGCACAGGATGTATCTTGAGTAGTTTGTTGTATCGATGATTTTGCCGGCTTCATTTTCACCCAAAAATGCAATATTGAAGGGCATCTCAACGAGATAACAGTCAACGCCCTTTGATGATAGGCTGCAAAACATGGGAAGATATGAAGTGTATTCTACTTTGGCTCCAGGATAGAATATCACCGCTGTGTCGTTTCCAGGTCCGTTAATGAATAATCCGTTATCGACTTTGGTGACATTAATGCCATCAGTTCCGTTCAGATAGCTTGTTGCGGTTGGTTCGGCATGCATGTAGTCTGTTAAATAGTATGCTGAATATGCGACAGCCAATACAGCAATCACGACAACTGCGATTTTGACTTTTTTGTTCATGTAATATATTTTTTCTAAAATAATATTTAAATCAAACTTCCGACAGAATTAATCTCATGAAAAGACTTGCGATTTTTGATTTTGACGGTACCCTCTTCGATTCGATTCATGATGTTCTCATCTGCTTTAATAAGGCACTGGCGATTCATGACTTTCCGCCGTTGACCCGTGAGGAGTTCATTCCCTGTCTGGGAGGAAACATTGGTGAGATTGTTGCGCTTGTTTTAAAGGACAACAACACTCCTCAAAATGTTGAAGAGGTTAAAAGGACATATCTTGATTTATACTATTCATCTGATAAGGAATTGACTGTTCCCTTTCCGAAAGCCCACGGCCTTTTGAGGAAACTGCAGGATGACGGTGTGATATTGGCCATCAATTCAAATAGGCTGTCCGATTCCCTGGAGCATTTTGTCAGCAGATTCTTCAGCGACATTGATTTTGTCATGGTTGAAGGGCATAATCTCGTTGACCCATCAAAGCCTCATCCGTGCGGCGTTCAAAAAATCATAAAAAAGGCGAAAGTTCTGCCTGAAGATGCAGTCTACATTGGCGATTCAACAACTGACATTGCAACTGCAGAAAATGCAGGAATCGATTGTATAATCGTCAAGTGGGGTTACGGCAATGAAAAGGACTGGCAGAACGAGTATATTCTTGAATCTGTTGATGACATGTGCGAGATACCAAAGTATTTTTAATTCAAAATCAAACTATTAATCATGTTATTTGTAAACTATCCCAAATGTTCAACTTGCAGAAAAGCAAAAAAATGGCTGGACGAACAAAATATTGAATATGAATCAAGGCATATCGTAGAGGACAATCCCACTGCCGATGAATTGCGCAAATGGTGGGAAATATCCGATTTGCCTCTCAAAAGATTCTTCAACACAAGCGGCATGAAATACCGTGAGCTTAAACTGAAAGACAAATTACCTGACATGTCTGAAGATGAGCAGCTGGATCTTCTGGCAACTGATGGCATGCTTGTAAAAAGGCCTGTTCTGGTCGGTGATGATGTCGCTCTGGTCGGCTTTAAGGTAAAGGAATGGGAAGAGAAATTATTGTAATTTCTCTTAATATGTATTCAATAATTCCTGGATGTCCTTGATTACCCTTTCAAATCTGACTCCATAGGTGTGGGTTGGATCATCAATTGTTTCTTCTATTGCCTTTTTGGTGAGTTCCCCCGCAATCTTAGCTGCTGATGTAGGGCTTTTGCCGACCATGGTTGAGCCTACAAATGATGATGCAAAGACGTCCCCTGTTCCGTGGGATACGTAGTCGACTCTGTCGTTGTATACCATTTCAAGTGAGGATTCGCTTTTGTCCAGGACAATCATTCCCATCTTATTTTCCTTGTGGGTATCTCCTTTCAGGATAACGTATTTTTTTGTAAACTCGGCAAGCTCGTTTGCCATTTCCACCATTTCATCATTTGTGAATTCTTCCTTCCATGGTCTATGCAGGATATAACATGCTTCCGTTGTGTTTGGAAGGATAAAATCACCCAGTTTACAGAGTTCCCCCATTCTGTCTGCAAATTCCTGGTCGAATCCGTTGTAGAATTCTCCCTGGTCTGCCATTGCAGGGTCAACAAATACGAGTCCATCGGGTTTCAGTCTAGAGTCAATAATGTCTTTGATGTAGTCTAGTTGTTCTATTGAAGCTATGAATCCGGTATATATCGCATCGAAATATATCCCTTCCTTTTCCCAGTGCTTTTGGATGGCCGGAAGATCTTCTGTCAAATCCCTTACGGTAAAGTCTGTAAATCCTGATGTGTGTGTGGATAAAACAGCGGAAGGCAATATTGCAGTCTCTATTCCAAATGCAGATATTACAGGCAGTGCAACGGTTATTGAGCACTGTCCGTAACAGGATATATCCTGGATTGTTAATATTTTTGTTGTGTCGTTCATTCTTTCAACTCTAAAATATAATAAGTTAATTTGTATATTGCTTGGAAAAATATTTATATCTTGTTGCCTTAATACTCATTTTTCAATGCAATTGAGAATTCAAATTAACTATATAACAATTGTTATTATAAGTATATAAATTTTTTCATAAAATTAAAAAAGGAATAGAGATGGGTTAGAATTTTTTGATTCAACTTTTTTAAAGGGAATTAACTGTTTCGGCTGATATCGCAATGACTTGTCAAAAAACTCTTTCAAAATCCCATGGTCATTGAATATGTATGCGTGTTATATTTAGAGGAAAATGGGCGACCATGTTCATTTGCAATCTTTTGGATTCACCATCTCTTCGAAAGTGCATTACTGCACTTTCACTCAATTATAGGTCAATGGTACTTAAATGCTTTTGGTAACCGATTGGTCACCATAACCGAAAACTTTATATACTTCAAAAACAAGTCAATATAGCCGACTGATTTTTTGGAGGTACTATCATGAACATCACTAAACATGTAAAATCTTGTCCTATAGAATTGGTTGTAAAATTGATTAACAAAAAATGGGTAATTCAGATAATGAGAGATTTATTTTTCGGTAAATCTCGTTTTAATGAATTCAAGGAAGACAAGCCTGATCTTTCAAACAAGGTCCTGAGCCGCTGCTTGAAAGACATGGAAAACAACGGTCTCATCCAGAAGATTGTCGACAAGTGCGACAAGAAGAACGTCAAATACATTTTGACAGAAAAGGGCAGATCACTCAACAAGGTGATATATGAAATTGCCATGGTGACCGTTGACAGCGAAAACTACTCTGACAGAATCAGGAATGACCTTAAAACAAGTTTTCAGGAAAACCTGTTGTAGGTTGAAAAATTAATATTGGGGTTTCGGTGTGGACCCTAAAAAATCACTTTTTTTCATTAACTTTAATATACAAAAGAATCTTAATTAGTATTGAATAAAATATTTTAGGGGACAAAATATTGTTAGATATAAAATTATTCAGAGAAAATCCGGAAATGATTATCGACTCTGAAAAGAAGAGATTCAGAGACACTGAAAATGTGGAAAAGGTAATAGAATATGACACCTTATGGAGAGAAGGTGAGAAAAAGCTCAATTCTTTAAGGGCTGAAAAAAACAAATTATCCAAATCATTCAAAAAGGCTAAAGAGGAAGGCAATCTGGAAGATGTAATTGCCAGATCAAAGGAAGTGGCAGCTGAAATAAAAGAGCTGACAGCCAAAAATGCGGATTACCTCAAGCTCAGAGACGATTACAGATACAAAGTGGGAAACATCATCGATGAGGATGTTCCGATTTCAGACACCGAGGACGACAATGTGGTTGTTAGAACCTACGGTGAGATTCCTGAATATGACTTTGAGCTATTGAATCACGTTGATTTGATCAATAAAATTGATGGGGCAGACCTTGAAACTGCAGCAAGCATTGCAGGAGCCCGCTTTTACTACCTGAAAAGGGATATTCTGCACTTGAACCTGGCGCTGATTCAGTTTGCACTGTCCGAACTTGAAGCTGAAGGATACATTCCGATGCAGACACCGTTCTTTGTAAAAGGAGAGGTTGCAGCGGAAACCTCTGAACTTGGCGAATTTGAGGAAACCCTCTATAAGGTCGAAAACGAGGACATGTATCTCATTGCAACCGCAGAGCAGACCCTTGCGGCGCTTCACAGAAATGAGATCATCAATCCCGATGACCTGCCTTTAAGGTACTGTGCGCTTTCAACCTGTTTTAGAAAGGAAGCAGGTTCACACGGAAAGGACACCCTGGGAATATTTAGGGTTCACCAGTTCGAAAAAATCGAGCAGTTCATCTATTCAGCCCCTGACGATTCAAGAAATCAGCACGACCACCTTATGGAAGTGACCGAAAGAATCTATCAGAAACTTGGCCTTCCATATCAGATAATAGCTATCGTGTCATCAGCACTCAATGACAATGCGGCCATCAAGTATGACCTTGAGGCATGGTTCCCGGGTTCCGGTGCGTTTCGTGAATTGGTGTCCTGTACCAACTGTAAGGATTACCAGGCACGTAAGACCAAAACACGTATTGGAAGAGCAGGTTCCGGTGATGCACAAACATTGCACACCCTCAACAGTACAGCCATTGCAACTGAAAGGACCATGTGCTGTATCCTGGAAAACTATCAGCAGGCTGACGGCAGCGTTAAAGTTCCTGAAGTGTTAGTCCCTTACATGAATGGAAAAACAGTCATTGAAGCTAAAAAATAACTTATTTTAATTTAAGTGTGTTTTCACACACTTCAACTATTATTTTTAAATCAAATGTAAATAATACCTTACTTCCAATTTTCTTTTCAAAATACTTTTAAACCACGCCAAATAAACTATTCACTATGAAAAGTAAAATCGCCAATTATCTAAATGGGAAATTCGACCCTATCGTTTTAATCAAAACCAATGAAAAGCCCGATGACATCAAAGGTCCGAAGGCAGGCCGTGGCGGATGTGTAATGTCTTTTGTTGCACAGTGCATTGCTAAAAGGAAAGCTTTTGTTTTTGGCCGTGAAAACGGAACCTGCGGAGGAATATGGCCAGGCTTTGGATGGGGAGACGGTTTTGCAACAGAAGATGCCAAGGAGTTTCAGGCAACATTCCTTTCAAAAGGAGCAGATTCAGCTAAAGACAGGGATGAATACTTGAAAAAACTTGAATCAAGGCCTAAGCATGTAAGGGAAATGTTTGCTGAGGGTGAAAGAATCTATGAGGATTTTGAAACCGCATACGGGTATATCTCATCAAGGCCAATCTATGACAGCGAGGATTATGTTGTCTTCAAGCCTTTGGAAGAGTTGGAGGAAGGTGAAATCCCGGATTCAGTGATATTTACTGTCAATGCATTTGAACTGATGCTTTTGCTGCAGCTTGACGGATCCCACAGGGTTGAAAGCAATTACGTTTGCGTGCCCCAATCTTCAGCCTGCCAGTTGATAGGATGTTTTACTTTCGAACAGGCAGAAAGCGAAAATCCTCATATGCTTTTGGGTCCGGTAGACCTTGCGGCCCGTGGACACATGAAGCATTTCATTCCTAATGATTACGTGACACTTGCAATGCCATGGAAGCTGTTCATGAAACTTGAGGAGTTAAGTGAAGATTGCCTTTTCCAATCACATTTATTTAATGATTTTGACAAATAGTTATATTGATTATTATGAAAACAGTAGTTATTAATGCAAGTCCGAGAAGAAAATGGAATACTGCACAGGTCATGAAGGAGGCTGCCAAAGGTGCCGAATCAGCCGGTGCGGAAGTGGAATATGTTGATTTATACAAGCTTGATTTACATGGATGCATGAGCTGTCTTGTCTGCAAAAAGGCTGACAAGGACAGATGCAAATGCTATTGGAAGGATGAGCTGTCCCCATTGATTGAAAGGATTCTGGATGCAGACACATTGCTGATCGGTTCTCCGATTTACTTCAACGAACCTACCAGCCACTATCGTGCCCTGATGGAAAGGCTGATATTCTGCATATTGTCCTATGACGGATTCGGTTCATATTTTGAAGGCAAAATCAATGTTGGACTCTTCTTTACAATGAACGCTCCTGAAGACTATTATGAAACAATGATGGAGGAATATCTGGAAAGCTCATCACAGGTGTTCGGCATGCTCAACGGTGAAGTCAAGATATACCCTGTATTCAATACACTGCAGGTCAATGACTATTCCAAATATGCAATGGGAGCGTTTGATGAGGAAGACAAGAAACTGAATCATGAAAAACAGTTCCCGGTTGATTTGAAAAAGGCATTTGAGATTGGGGCAGAATTAAGTAGATAATTAAAAAACATTCTTTCTTTTGACATAATATATTAAACTTGTATCATAAGGGAAATATTGCTTTGAATGTGTAATATTTCCTTTAAATATTCTTTAATTAAATTATTTCCTTTTTATTTCTAATATAAATCTTTATTAACTTTTTAAACTAATTTTACTCTATGTATTTTAGAAATTTTTTGTTAATAATAATTGTATTTTTTGATATTTTAATCAATGGTAATTGTCTTAAGGAATATGAAAAACTTGAAATTAAAGATAATCCGTCTATAAAACTAAAAGATTTGCCTGATGAATTTTCTTTGAATGCATTTAAAATTATTGATGAGTTTATAAAAAAAACAGGGCATCTGGAATATGAATGTGCAATATATTTTGATTACCTCACCGGTCAAATTCTTAAATGTTCTATGGGCAATATTAATGAGGTAAGCATTGTTTTTAGAGACGGAGAGTTTGAAAATAATCATGTTGCATCAATTCATAATCATCCGAAAAGTGTTTTTGGACCCCCTTCTGGAAAAAATTTCGGTATTTTTCTTAGGGATTTTGAAGATTATGAACTAATTGTGGCAAGTGATGAGTTATGGATTCTCAAGGCCAAGTGTGTTAGTGAAAAATTAATGATGGAATTTAATGTTGCATCAATTGAATTATTTAAATCTGCATTAGACCAAGCAAATATGTTGTATTCGGATAAAAAAAGGGTTAATGAAGTTTGTGACATGATTTACGGAGCTTTTTTGTTAAAATATATAAATGATAAAAACATAAATCATATACAATTAGTTAAAAGGAGTTACGACCATGACTGTTGAGTCAAGGCATTTTGCAGAATTTGAATCATTTAGAAAAATCACTAGTTCACAAGAACTTAATCTGATTAAAGAACAAATTGAAAATCCTAATTATTTAACAGGTATGGATAGGTTAAGGGCATTTTATCAAATGATGGGTTTGGATTTTGATGAAAATGAATTTAAAAATATTATTGATGACTGCTCTTTATAGGGGATTTTTTCATGAAAACGATTGTGATAAATGCAAGTCCAAGAAAAACCTGGAACACTGCAGAAATCATGCAGGCCGCCCAAAAGGGTGCCGAATCTGCCGGCGCTGAAACAGAATATTTCAATCTGTATGATTTGGTCTTCAAGGGATGCAGAAGCTGTCTTGCCTGCAAGCTCAAGACCAATACCAAGGGCAAGTGCTACTGGAAAGACGACCTGACTGATGTCATAAATAAGATTTTCGATGCAAACTGCCTTTTGATTGGCTCTCCGATTTACTTCGGTCAGCCTACAAGCGAGTTTAGGGCATTGGTTGAGAGACTAATCTTCTGCATCATGTCATATGATGACGGGTCAAGCTATTTTACAGGCAAGGTCAATGTCGGAATATTTTATACGATGAATGCTCCCAGGGAGTTCTATGAGCAGTCCATGAAGGAAAGTCTTGCCACTACAGAATATCTCTTCTCATTTTTGAACGGGGAGATTGTAACCTATCCTGTCTGCGATACGATTCAAATCAGCGATTACTCCAAGTTCAACATGGCAGGATTTTCACAGGAAGCCAAGGAAAAGCAGTGGATTCTGCAGTTTCCCAATGATTTGGAAAAGGCATTTGAAATAGGTAAGGAGTTGAGTGAATGAAAACTATGGTGATAAATGCAGGTCCCAAAAGAAGGGATACCAATGCACAGCTGGCCAAATCTGCAGCTGAAGGTGCAAGATCAGTCGGCTCCGAAGTTGAATATGTCGATTTATATAAGATTGATTTATGTGGCTGTCGCGCCTGTCTTATATGTAAAAACGATGAGGAAGTCTGTAAATGCTTCTGGAGGGATGAGCTGTCCCCATTGATTGAAAGGATTTTTGATGCCGATTCACTGTTGATTGCAGCTCCTATATTTTTCTCGCATCCTGCAAGCCATTACATGGCCCTGCTTGAAAGGTTGATTTTTTCTCTGGTTTCCTACAAGACAGGAAACAAGTTCAAGGGTAAGGTAAATGTCGGGCTTTTCTATACAATCAACTCTCCGAGGGATTATTTCGAAAAGTATATAAGGCCTCAGCTTAAGCAGTCTGAGGATTTCCTTGGCATGCTCAATGGGGAAGTTGTCATTGAGTCATTTTCAAATATACCCAAGAGTCTAAAGTCAGATTTGTCTGAGGATGAGCTTAATTCAAAAGAGGATCAGTTGTCTCAGGATTTGAAAAGGGTTTTTGAAATTGCTGCGGATTTAAGCGGCTAATTTTTTTTCAAATTTTTGCGTATACATTTTTAAAAAATGAATACAAACCTTTATATACTACTTCGTCACAATATTTAATTGTATACAAAAATCAAATTTGTAATACAATAAATAGAGTGATAAAATGTCAAACCAAAAAAGAACTAGAAAATTTGTATTCGGAAATGAAAGATTCGGAGGTTCATATACTCCCGGAGAGTTCGAATTCACTTTTCCTGAAGATATGACCCGCGAAGACTTTGAAAAAATTTTCACTCAAAAAATGGAATCTCTGCACAAAAGAGGAAACGAATTTGCTGAGGAGATATTCGATCACAAATCCAAAAGAGAAAATCTGAAACCTTTAAGCATACGCGTAAAACCTCATACCAAGGAGTTCTTCAAGAAACATTCCATCCTCTCTCCAAGAGATGTGCTGGAAATGTATGAGGAATTCAACAACGGTTCCGAGGCATTCATCAACTCATTGATTGAGGATGAAAAGGAACTGGAAAAGGAATTGGCTGAGGTTCAGGAAAAACTTCACAACGCAAAGCTCTTCAGAGAAAAGCTGGTTGAAATCGAGCCTGACAGCGATATTTTAACCGATGAGGGAAAATTGGCCAAACTGCAGAATCAGTATGAAAATACTGAAGTCAAGACAATCGGAAATGAGACTCCAGTTGGAAAGGCCAAAAACGATATAGTGAAGGATATTCAAATCTACAATACATTGGATGTGCGTGTTTACGGCAAGGATTATTTGATAATCACTGTCTATACCAATGCCCAGCCAATTGCATACTACTTTAAAAACGAGTATCCGGATGATGACATCTCAGAAATCATCTCTCATGTTGAAGAGTACTGCAGCAAAAACGAGATTTCATTCAGTGAAAATGAAGATTCAAATATCTAATTTTTTAAAGTCAAAGTGTGATTTTCACACTTCAACTCTTTTTTTTTGTTTTAACTTTATTGTGCAAGAATTCTCCGGCTTCTACAAGCCGGAGAGGTTCAAATGATGATGGTATGTTAATTTGTCAGTCACTGATCTAAAAAGAGCAATGCCACGCCCTCAATAATCAGGATGAGGCCGATTATTATTGCAATATACATCGGTTGGGCCCATGCAAATGCCCCGAGGGCTATTGATATGATTCCCATCACAAAAATCAATATTGATGTAAATAGGTAGAATGCATTTATTCTTGATAGGAGTCCGATTATACCAAATATGATCAGTATAAATCCTATAAGGTAGAATTGGATGGCTACAAGGAATGATAATGCATCAATATAGAATATGAACAGGAATCCTAGAATAATTACAATAATTCCAATAACAATTAATGGGACTGCATACATGCTGTCTGCATATTTTTTCATATCCAATCCGGTGTATGCTGCTGAAATGCCGAAAAACAGCAAGCTCATCCCTATAATTATTGAAACCAGTGATTCGGAAAACATAGGGAAGATTATAAAAATCAAACCGAGAATTATGGACAATAGTCCCATGCCTTTGTTGCTCTCCATTGGTGTCACCTCCATTTAATTTAAATATGTTGAAATTATTATTTATCATTATGGTTGAATTTGAAGAAATTATAAAAACTAGAAGAAGCATCCGTCAGTATGAAGACAGGGATGTAAGTGATGATGATATTTTGAAAATCATTAAGGCGGGAATGCAGGCACCGGGATCAAGGCTTGGAGCCGAACCATGGGAGTTCGTTGTTGTAAAAAATAAGGAAACTCTTGCAAAGCTCGGTGAAATAAAGCCTAGGGTTACAAACGCTCCTGTTGCAATCGTGCTTGTTGCCAATATTGAAAGGGCATTCTACAAGACAGTTTGGCAGCAGGATATGGGTGCTGCCTGTGAAAATATGCTGCTTGGAGCGGTTAACCTTGGATTGGGAGGGCTCTGGAATGGAGTTGCTCCTGAAGAGGAACGCATGGAGGCAATAGGCAAAATCATCGGTATCGATGACATCACCGATTTGAAGCCTTACTCAATCGTCACAATAGGATATCCTGCAGAGGGCTGGGAAAACAAATTCATGGACAAGTTTGACGAGGAAAGAATACACTATGAGAAATACTAGATACGATTTTGAAAGCGTGATTGACAGGGCAGGCACCAATTCCCTTAAATGGGAACTCTTTGATGACGACCTGCCGATGTGGGTTGCGGATATGGACTTCAGGGTGGCCCCCGCCATCGAAAAGGCAATCATGAAAAGGGCTGCACATCCCGTATACGGCTATACGATTGTTCCCGATGAGCTTTTTGAGGAATATATAGGATGGTGGAAGAGAAGATATGGCCTTGAAATGTCAAGAAATGATATGGCATACTCAATTGGAGTAATGCCGTCAATATCATCAATGATCAGGTGCATGACAGATGTCGGCGATGAGATACTGATTCAATCACCTGTCTATCATGTATTCTATTATGTTATTGAGGACAATGAAAGAAAAGTCCTTGAAAACGAATTGGTTTATGAAAACGGCGAGTATAGAATTGATTTTGATGATTTGGATGAGAAACTCTCAAGGGTCGGGATGATGATACTCTGCAATCCCCACAATCCTATTGGAAAAATCTGGTCTGAGGAGGAACTGGACAGGATTGCCGATTTGTGCATAAAGCATGATGTCATTCTGATTTCTGATGAGATTCACTGTGATTTGACAGATCCTGGAGTCAAATACAATCCATTCAAGTCATTTGACAATGTCGTCAGATGCATTTCCCCTTCAAAGTCATTCAACATTGCAGGCTTTCAAAGCTCAGTGATTCATGCCAAAAACGCCGAACTCTTGGAAATGATTAAAAGGCAGATGCACATTGACAATTCAGATTCATGCAACGTATTTGCAACAGCTGCAGTGATTGCCGCTTACAATGAGTCTGAAGAGTGGCTTGAAGAGTTGAAGAAGGTTCTATATCAAAACAAGCAAAGGGTAAGGGAATTTTTGGCCAATGAATTGCCTGTTGTCAAGCTTGTCGAATGTGATGCAACTTACCTCCTGTGGCTTGACTGTTCCGCATTGAATACTCCATCAAAGGTATTGTCTGAGTTCTTAAGGCAGAATCAGGGGTTATTCTTGTCTGCCGGAAGCGATTTTGGACAAAACGGGGACAGCTTTTTAAGGATGAACATAGCCTGCCCTCCGAAGCTATTGAATGAGGGACTGCTGAAACTCAAATCAGGGGTTATTGCCCTGAATAACATCAACAGATTATCCAAAAATATTTAATGATTATATGGAGGTTCAAATGACCAAGCAATGTTTCTACTGCAGCTATCCGAACAAGGATGATGCAACACGATGCATCAACTGCGGTTTGGTGCTGGATACATACTGGGACAAATCCGGAGACCGGCCGGAACTGGTTAAAAAGCCAAAAAGATGATTAATCAAATGTATTCATTAACTGATGAATGCATAATCTTTTTTTATTTCATTTACGGCTCCCTGAAGTTTAATCAAAAAATTTCTCAGACATCATTATTTTCTTAATGTTTTTTTCACAAATTATATATAATTTCCATTTGTTTATATAATATTATATAGTTAAATTGTGATTGAAATGGAAGATAATAAGATAATTATAATATTGCTTTGTGTAATCATTGCAATACTTGTTGTTGGTGTTGTAGTGTTTTCACAGGTGACAAAAGAGGATTCAAATCTGTCAATTGCAAATAAAAAACTCAATGTGGGAGATTCACTGGTTGTTAAGTTAACGGACAGCCATGGCGAGACCATCGCCAATCAAACAGTGAATGTCAAGTTGACGGATGAGGATGGAACTGTGATTGATGAGGAAATTACAACCAATGCTGAAGGAAGTGCGAAATTCAAGATGGAGGAAAAGGGCAAATATTCCGTTGAGTGCAAGTTTGACGGAAACGGACAGTATGCATCAAGTTCAACTGCAGGAAACATCAGCGTTAAAAAAGCGACAACAAAAGAGATTAATGATGAAAAAACCAGTAATTATGATTCAGTGTCAGGTTTAAGCAGTGATGGATATTCATATTATCCTCAAAGTGGGCCTAAGGTAGATTCGATGGGACAGTCTCGTGAATATGCAATAGCCAATAATATGCATTATATTCCTCAAACTATTGATGGAATGGATGCTGGAGTGTATGTGCCTTATGACTCAAAAGCAGGATGTTATCATACTTAGATGGTGAGAAAATGGAAAACAAGCATATAATCATAATACTTTTGGTAATAATTGTGGTTCTTGCTGCGGCGATTGGATTTGTATTGTTGAATCCGGCCCATGCTAAGGAGCCAACTAAAGTTAAGGTTACAAGTGATAAGGAGCAATATGAAGGTGGAAAACTGTCAATTGAATTGACTGATTTGAACAGGACTCCACTGTCAAAGGAAGTTGTAAATATTACTATTACTGACAAAAAGGGTAAGGTTGTTGTTGATGATGTCGTTAAAACCGATTCCAAGGGTAAGGCTAAGCTTGATTTGGATTTGAAAAAGGGTAAATACAAAGTCAATGTAACCTATGGTGGAAATGAGAATTACACAGGAAACAGCACAACACAGAAATTAAATATCAAAGAAAAAGTTGTTCAAGCGGAAAAAAGTACTCCTTCTAATGATCCGGGTGCATATTACAGCAGACAATCAATGAGAACAATTTACACCGGGGAAGTTTTAAATACTCCGGGCGGTCCAATGAGACATTTGGGAAATAATAAATGGGAGCCAGCATAATAACTTCTTGATATTAATGGGAATTATCTCCATTTTTTACATGGAGGATTATATGGAAAACAGAAATAATCATGGGCAGATAAATTTATTTAAAATTAATCTGTCTACTTATTTTTTATTTATTTTAATCTTATTTTATATTAAATTCAGCAAAAATTTAATTTTGGCATAAACCATTTAACAAAAAGTTTAAAAAACAGGTTAATTAAATTATATTTATGGAAATTGAAATGAATAAAATTGAATCAGATGCCTATTATAATGAGGTTTTGGCGATAGTTTCCAATTATAAGAATCTGGTTGAGAATCCCAGACAAAAAATTAAAGGACTGAATAGGCAGGCAATTACATTGACTGTCATTTCAGTGGCTTTTCTTGTGGTATTTTCAGTTTTGTATCTCCAGAACCGAAGCAATACATTGTATTTGATTGTGGTTGCAATATTTGCAGTAGCATTCGTTTTGGGCATAATCTATAATGTTTTGATTAGAAGAAGGATTTCAAAGTTTAGGAACAAGGGTTCTGACAGGAAACTGGTAATTGAGGATGATTATGTTGAATTGACTGTGGGAAATGAAAAGTCAAGACTTGAAATGTCTGAAATTCAATATGTTTTGATAAATAAATATTCAATATCTTTCATTCCAAACAAGACTAATTCCACATTAATAGCTATTGGAATAAGTTATAAGAGTGATGTTTTAAACAATTTTGCTCGTAAGGAACTTATTGTTGACAATTCCAGTCTGTATCAATGAAATTTTGAATAAGCCAAATCGGGTATGTTCAGATTCATATCTGATTTTTTCATCTTTTTTTAAACCGTTTTGCCTTACGCACTTTTCAAATAAGTTTTTTTTTGGATAATGTTAATATGTAATAGTTACATATTTTATATCATTAAAATATATTTTATAGGGGCAAAGATTATGCTGAAAAAGACAATATGGATTCTGTCGATATTTCTTGTTGGTTTATTGTCAGTTTCCATGATAAGCGCTATAGACAACACGACAATCGACACGAACTGCATAGCTGATGCAGAAACTGAAAATCAAGTAATTTTAACGCAAACTAATGATACTGTTGGGGATTTTAATGAATTGTCCGAACTGGTTGAAAATACCGGCGAAGGCAATACCTTGAAATTAGACAAGGACTATAAAAACACAGACCGATCAAAAGCCATTCAAATCGATAAGCCGATGACTGTCGACGGGCAGGGCCATTTCATTGATGCAAATCACTATTCTGAAATATTTTTCATAAACGCCACTGATGTAACGCTGAAAAACATCAAATTTATCAATTCTGATTCCAAGTATAATGGAGGTGCAATTGAGTTTGTGCCAAACTCTGATTTTGTTTTGGAAAACTCCAGTTTTGCCAACTGTTCCGCTGAACTTGGCGGAGCTATTTATGTAGGTGCAAATTCCACCCTGGTCATATCAGATTCCAATTTCACCAACTGTTCTGCAGATTCAGGTGGTGCGATTTATTTTGAAACCGGTTCTTCCTCATCCATAACAAATTCCAACTTCAACAGCAATGCTGCTCGAATAATGGGAGGAAGCCTGCTTGCTAAAGGCGGAAATTCTTTAACTTTATTTAAAACATCATTCATCAACAGCTCGGCCACATATGAGTCAGGAGGCGCATTTGCGCTTATCCGGTCTGATTTGAAGGCACAGTATATTAAGGTAATCGAATGTAATTCTGTGTTTGGAGGAGCAATTACCCTTTTAAGTTCAAATTCAACAATAAACGGCAGTGTTTTTAAAAGAAATACTGCAGTTTATGATGGTGGGGCAATCTTTGCAATGTATGATTCGTTTAATTTATACGGCAATGAATTCATGGACAATTTCGCAAAAAGGGGCGGAGCGTTATATGTCAGTCAAACCGACAACACTTTCGTGGAAAATCAATTTGAAGGCAATTCTGCATCTCTTGGCGATGCAGTCTATGCAATGGCATGCAATGATACTCTGATTGAAAATAATACTGGTTTGACACAGTACCGCACTGTCAATGACAATCTGATAATTACCAGCACAGACTTTAATTCATTTGTCCTCAAGGATGTTAACTGCACAGTGCCTGCGGCATACAGCCTGCTTGATGATTATACATTGACTCCAGTTAAAGATCAGGGAACCGAAGGGAACTGCTGGGCTTTCACCACAATGGCTGTTTTGGAATCATGCATAGTGAAGGCGGCTAATGTTACATTGGATTTGTCTGAAGCAAATCTCAAAAATATTATGGCATTGTTTTCAGATTATGGATATAAAATTTTAACTAATGATGGAGGATTTCCGGATTTGGCTTTTGGTTATCTTGCAAGCTGGTTGGGTCCTATATATGAGAAAGATGATTTTTATTCAATAAATGATTATCTTTCACCACTTTTAAACACTACAGCCCACATTCAAAACATTGTTTTGCTTAATAGGGAAAGCTATACGGATAACGATGCCATCAAAAATGCAATTCTAAGATATGGAGCTGTTGGAACCAGCATGTATTTTGATTATGATTATCTCAAATCCGCTTCATATTACTATAATGGGCCTGAAAATTCCTCCCATTCAGTCACCATTGTGGGATGGGACGATAACTATTCCAGGCATAATTTCCGCACCCCTCCTAATGGGGATGGTGCATGGATTGTAAGGAACAGCTGGGGACCATCCTGGGGAGATAACGGTTATTTTTATGTCTCATACTATGATTCCAAATTTGCTGAAGTAAATGAGGCCACATCATATACATTCATACTCAACGATACAGTCCCGTTAAACCGCAATTACCAGTATGAAATTACATTTACCTCCAAATTGACTCCAGATAATGAGAGCAATGAAGCATGCTACAAAAACATCTTCATTTCTCAAGGTGGGGAGAATTTGGCGGCCGTTTCCACATATTTTATAGATGGCTGTGACTATAATGTTTCCATTTACATCAACAATACTTTTGTAACTTCAAAAGCGGGAAATTCGGATAGGGGTTATTATACCATTTATCTGGATAACATGGTAGGCTTGACTAATGGTGATGTTGTAACCGTCGAATTTAACTGCACCAATTTCAAAGATGGTGTTGGTGTGATTCCTTGCAGTGTCAAATCCAATAATACTAAGTTATATTTAATGCAGGGTGTTTCATATTACTGGAATGGGTTTAAATGGATTGATTTCTATTCAATCGATGCCGTCGGATGCATTAAGATGTTTACAAGCTTTTCAACTCAAGGTAAATTAACTCCTTATTTCCAGGCCAGCAGTCAAAAGGATGTTTCTCAAAACTGCTATGTTGTTACTTTTGTTCTTCCGCCGGATGCAACAGGATTTGTTTCAATCAACATCTCCGGAAAAGAGGAAATAATCAATGTTTCCCAAACAAGATCAATTAGGCTGTACAATTTGGACAAATCCAACAACACTTTAGGTTTAAAGTATTCAGGTGATGAGAGATACCTTGAAAAGGAAATGCTTTATGTTGTTGATTTGAATTCGGATAAAGGCAATTTTGATGAATTGAAATCAAAAATTAACATTCTTGGTGATGGAGACACATTGAATCTTACAAAAGATTATTGTTATGTTTCTGGTTCAACTGAGGGAATATACATTTCAAATTCAGTAATCATTGACGGTAACGGCCATATTATTGATGCGAATAACCAGTCAGCCATATTCAATATAATGGCAAACAACACTGTTTTGAAAAACATCCGGTTCGTTGGAGCTAATAAGGGTGATTGGAGAGGGGCCATATATTTGGAAGGCTCCAACTGTAGCATTATAAACTGTTCTTTTGCTGATAATTTCGCTTCACTTTATGGTGGTGCCATTTATTTGTCCGGTTCTGATTGCAAGATTATAAATTGTTCTTTTGCTGATAATTTCGCTTCCGAGGTGAGTGGTGCCATTATCTGGTTTGGTGTTGGAGGGATTCTTGAAAACTGTTCTTTTGTCAATAACTCTGCTGTTAATGGTGGAGCAATTTGGATGCAAGGGTTTGCAAGTGTGCTAAATTGTTCTTTTGTTAATAATTTTGCTTCTGAATATGGAGGCGCCATTTATTGGGTAGTAGATGATGGTACTTTAGCTAATTGTTGTTTTGTTAATAATTCAGCTTCTATAAATGGTGGTGCCATTTATTGGGCAGGAGATGGCGGTACTTTAGCTAATTGTGGTTTTTTCGACAATTCTGCTATTAATGGTGGTGCCATTCGTTGGAGTGGTAATAACGCTAACTTGATTGCCTGTGAATTCATTGGTAATGTTGCCTCAAACGATGGCGGTGCAGTCTATTCGTCAGGTAATGAAAGCAGTTTTGCCGATAGCTATTTTGCCGACAATTTCGCTTCCAATAATGGTGGTGCGGTTTATTTGTTTGGTAAAAACTGCAATCTTTCAAATTCCTCATTTGAAAATAATTCAGGATATTGCCAAATCATCTGGAATACTGATTCGGGTAATATAGTTGCCTGTTATTTCATTGACAGTCCTAATAACAATATCTATAATGTTGGAGCTAATATTGTCAAGAATTACATTGACATCATTTGCAATAACCCTGAATTTGAATATAAAAATCCACAAACAGTGTCATTTAATGTAAACAATACTTATGTTCCGGCATTGACCTTCAAATTAATCCAAGGAAATGTGGTGGTTAAGACATTCGCTACAAACAATATTTCACATGTCTATGAGAAGTTGGCTGCTTTGGATAGTGGAATATGGAAGCTGAATGTATTCTTTAGAGAGGATGACACCTATTATTCATATGAAAATACGTTCACATTAGAAATCACTCCTGTATTTTCATCTTTAAATGTTTCTCTCAATAACGTAACTTTAGGTCATGAAACCACAATAAGCGCAAGTGTTGTGGACTTTAACGGTTCCACAATCAATGAGGGAGTCGTCACATTCAAAGATGGGGATGAGGTAATCGGCACAGTCAATGTTAAAGACGGTCTTGCCGAACTAAAATTCACTCCGCAAAAGGCTGGAAAACATTTAATCACTGCAACCTTTACATCTGGCAATTATAAGGTTTCCAATGCTTTCGGGGATTTATTTGTGGATGGGGTCGTTGTCAGGATTTCTCTGGAGCGTGGAACCGTTGGCTTTAATTCAACATTTGCTGTTGAGGTAGCCTCATTGTATTCCGACCTCAGTGACGGCAGCATAAGCTTCTATGTCGATGACAAGTTCATAGGTAAAAAATCTGTTGTCAAAGGAAGAGCAAATATTACCTATCTTCCTTTAATTGCATCTGACCATATGCTTAAGGTGATTTACGGTGAAAGTCAGGTATTTTCAGATACGGAATCCTCTGCAGTATATGTTGTTAAACCTGCAGACAGCCGAATCACAGTAAGAGGGTCTGATGGTGTTGTTGGAGGTGCATTGACACTGACAGCCAATGTTTCAAGCTCCAATAATCAGGTAATAAATGATGGAAGTGTCATCTTCTATGATGGGGATTCCCAGATTGGATCTGCAAGTGTCATGCAGGGCATTGCGACATTATCATACGTTCCTGCTTTTTCAGGCAATCGTTTGATATCTGCCCAGTTTGTTTCAGATAACTACTATTCCTCAAAAAATAATGTGACAGTATACATTGAAAAAGCCAAAGTCCAAATTGCAATTGGTGATGCGGATGTTTACTATGACACTTTAGCTGCTGTCGGCATTGATATTTCATCCAACGGCAAACCGATAAATGAGGGAACTGTTAAGGTTTATGTCAATAATCAGCAGATAGGTAATCTAAACGTAGTTGATGGTCATGTTGAGTTTAAATACCTGCCGTCTAGTCTGGAGGCATTGAATGTTGATGCAGTGTTTGATGAAACCTTGAATTATCGCTCATCAAATGCTTCAAAAATGATGACTGTCAATAAATTGGCAACAAAACTTGAAGCATCAGCAATCACTGAATTTTACAATGACGGTCAATATCTGGTTATCATCCTAAAAGATAGTAACGGCAAGGCTATTGGTGGTGAAAGGGTATCAATAGACCTTGATGGAGTAAAATATTTGACCACAGATGCAAACGGTCAGGTTAAATTGCCTACTGCCGGTTTAAAACCTAAAACATACAATGTGGCAATAACATTTGATGGATCAGACCGTTATCTTAAATCAACAAAGAATGTCAATGTCATCGTCAAAAAGGCAACTCCAAAACTGACAGCATCTAAAAAGACTTTCAAGCGTAAGGTAAAAGTCAAAAAATATACCATAACCCTGAAAAACAATGTGAATAAGGCTATGGCTAAAGTTAAGGTTACCATTAAGGTTAAAGGCAAGACTTTCACTGCCAAAACAAACAGTGCAGGTAAAGCAACCTTCAAGCTTAAAAAGTTAACTAAAAAAGGAAAATATTCCGCTACAGTCACATTCAAGGGTGACTCATACTATAACAAGGTAACCAAGAAAGTGCGAATTGTGATAAAGTAAGTGCTCCGGCATTTACTTAATCTTTTTTTTTAATGGGAATCTATGAAGTCCTGAATCAGCCAGTCGGATATGCTGATGTCTGATTCGTATCTTATGATTTCATCTTTTTTAAACCATTTTGCCCTGACGATTTCATCGCCGTCAACTTTAATGTCACCTGATTCATACTCTGCTGTAAAAGCGAGCATAAGTGAATTCGGAAATGGCCAGGATTGGCTTTTCATGTATTTCAGGTTCTTGATTCTGATTCCAACCTCTTCTGAAACCTCACGATGAACGGCTTCCTCTATTGCTTCACCGGGTTCCACAAAACCTGCAATCAATGCATATCTGATGGTGTCATGGTAGCTGTGCTGTGCCATTAGCAATTTGTCGTCTTTTCTTATGGCCACAATAATTGCAGGAGCGATACGAGGATAATGCACTTGGCCGCAAGAAGGGCATTTTAACATCATGTCCTTTTCATCTAATTGAGTCTTTGTTCCGCATCTTCCGCAAAACCTGTGTGATATATACCAATCGTTTACCAAAACCGCTTTTCCCGCAATATGGTAGAGGTCATGATTAAATTCATAGACTTCCCTCAAGTCATAAAATGTCCCGTCACCTTCTGCATTGACGACAAAAGCCTTCATTCCCCTGTAGATTCCAATAAACAAACAGAAATTAACTTTTAATCCATCCAAGTTTTCAGGCAATCTCTTATCGTCATCCAGATACAGTTGTCTGTTTTCATTAAATACAAACAGGTAATCATCATCATCCGGAAGGATTTCATCACTGAATTCGATTTGGTATTTTTCATAGAGGGACTTTTCAATCATGTTAAATGATATGGTTTTAATTGTTATTAAAATTGTAGTGAAACATAATGTAAATTTAACTTAACTATATAAGAAATCAAATACAAAGATAATAATGGTGATATTTAATGGTATCAGAAAATATGGAAAAAGCATTAAACGGACAATTAAACGCTGAAGTTTACTCAGGATACTTATACTTATCCATGGCAGCTTACTTTGAAGACGAAGACTTAGCAGGATTTGCTAACTGGATGAGAGTACAAGCAGAAGAAGAATTAGAGCATGGAATGAAATTCTATGACTACATTATCAGAAGAGGAGCTTCCGTAACCTTGGCTGAAATCGAAGGACCTCAAACCGAATGGGATTCTCCAGCTGCTGCATTCGAACATGTTTTAGAACATGAGAAAAAAGTATCCGGACTAATTGATGATCTTGTTGACTTGGCAATTGAAGAAAAAGACCATGCAACCAACAACTTCCTCCAATGGTTTGTCGAAGAGCAAGTCGAAGAGGAAGAAAACGCTATGGAACTTGTTGCCAAAATCAAATTCGCTGAAGGCGACAACAGATTAATGTATGAATTAAACAAAGAATTAGGTGAACGTTCACCATCCGAAGACTAGATTATTCTAGTCTTAAATTATTTTTTTTAGGTGTTTAGATGAATTATCCCAAAGAACCGACTAGTCAGGCCCAGGTTGACTCAACAGAATATGAATGCGAACTTTTAGGCGGGAATGATTTAGGCAGCGTCCATCTGCACGGTCCCTTTGGAGATAAAGACTCAAAGGTTAAGATAGCTTATGTGATTGGAATGCATCCTCTGGAAAGCAAGTCCCACAGAGCTTTATTTGAAAAGTTAACCTCTAAAACCGATTTAAGAAATTGCTATTACCTATACAACATCAATGTAAATGACGATTCATCAGAAACTGAGGGCCGTCTTGAAGGGCAGCTGCTCGCACAGGAATTCATCAGGGATGATATAATACGCAAGGAATATAATCTGTTCTTGGATATTCACTCAAACCGTGGACCGGATGGTCCGGGCGACTATCAGATAACCAATTTCGTCTTTGCGCCTGGCTTTGACGACAAGTCCTCTGAATATATGAACAGGATTATTGACAATATGGATGAAATCGTATATTATGCTCCGGAATTTCGCTCAAGCCCACCATACATAACAGAACCGACAGCAGAGGCAGGAATACCTACATTGGTCTATGAATGCTATTCTTCAGAGGATTTTGAGCTTACCTGCAGGCTGGCCGAAAGGCTCATTGATGTCGTCGATGACTTGTTTTAATGTAGTAAATATATAATATCGATTATAAAATATTATTATGAATAAGCAAGTGATATACTTCGGCGGAATAGTGTTAACTATTTTTGACATACTCTTTTTGATATACATTACATTCTGTTCTGTTGACGCTTCGTTCAAATTTAATGTGATTGCCTTTGACCTGTTTTTATGTGCCTGTTTCTGGGTTGAATTTTTGTATAGGCTTAAAAAGTCTGACGACCGTAAAGAATATCTGAAAAATAACTCTTTTAGCATTCTGGGAATGCTTCCGTTCAATTCGGTGTTTATGAGGGCATTGAGATTCGTCAAACTTGCACATCTGATAAAGATTTTCATTCTGATTCGTGATGACCAGAAGGTGGCTGCGAACTTTTTGAAAAAGACATATCTGGACAAGATTATTGTAATAGCCATCCTGTTCATCGTTGCGGTAACTGTTCTCGTTTGGATGGTCGATTCAAACATTGCCGACTTTAGAACTGCCATATGGTATACATTTGCATCCATGACAAGTACCGGATATGGGGATGTCGTTCCCACATCAAGTCTGGGCAGGCTGATAGGAATTATAGCCATGGTGGGCGGAATTGTGATATTTTCACTGATTACTGCTATTATTTCATCCGCATATGTCTCAAAGCTGAATAGGGATAAACGCAAAGACTTTGAATCCAAGATTGATAATTTGACATCAGAAGTTGAAAAATTGAACAAAAAAATTGATGAAATGAATAAAAGGTAGATTTTTTTTCAAAATTATTATATACATTTAAAAACAAATATCTTATCGAAATATTTAAGGATGTGAAAAAATGATTATTAGGGCACCTTCAAGAATACATATGTCCCTCATTGACTTGAACGGGTCATATAGAAGAGTTGATGGTGGTATTGGTCTAGCATTAGCTGATCCACAATTTGTATTGGAAGTCGAGCAAATCGAAAGCGGTATAGAACTTGAATTTGCCGACACTGTAACAGACGAGGAAGCAATATTGGAATGTCAGGAAAAAATCCCTGATGCGGCTCAAAAGACCATTGAGCACTTTGATATTGATTCAGGTTTCAGATTTATTGTACATAATACTTATCCTCCGCATTCAGGATTTGGAAGCGGAACCCAAATTGCCGTTTCAACAGCCCATTTGATTACTGAGACAATGGGTATTGAAGTGGAAAGCCGTGAATTGAGTGCAGTTGTTGGAAGGGGAGGAACTTCAGGTATCGGAACATACACCCATGATTTGGGTGGATTCATTTTGGATGGCGGACACAGCAAAGAGGAAAAGCCATTGTTCCTTCCTTCAGGCGCTTCACAGGCAAAGCCTGCAACATTGATTGCAAGATATGATTTTCCCGAAGAGTGGAATATACTGATTGCAATTCCATATATCGAAAAGCATATGGAGGGTGATGATGAGGTTGATGTGTTCCAGACCTATTGTCCTATTCCAAAAGAGGAAGTGGAACAGGTATCTCACCTGATTTTGATGAATCTTGTTCCGTTCATGCTTGAAAAGGACATCAAAAACTTCGGATGGGCCGTAAGCAAACTTCAGGATGTTGGATTCAACAAGTTGGAACATTCCCTTGATGACAGCTACCTGCCTACAATGAAGGCGATTGAAGAGGCCGGCGCATACGGTGTCGGAATTTCCTCATTCGGACCTGTTCTCTACACCATGTTTGATGAATCCAATGCAGATATCGTGGAAAAAACCAAAGAAATCATTGGAGATAAGGGCACTGTCTTTGTCACCAAGGCCCAAAACCACGGTTTTGTCATTGAAAAGTAAATGTTATAGTCTAATTTAGAGGGTTTGGTATGAATAGAAAAGCTAGAAGGAGAAAAGTCAATATAAAATACTTGGGTTATCTTCTGATATTTTTAGTGCTGTTTATATCAAACATTATTCTTTATGTCTCATTTTTCAAATATGCTGTTACTCATGATGTATTCCATATTTCCTTTGAGGTAATCAATAATCTGTTGACTATGGTTTCGGCCATCATAATTTTCGGATTCATTTCAACAAGGCTGCCCCAGTTCAGGAATTTGGGAGACAGCTCGATTTATGAAATAGGATATCTGATCATTATAGGTATTTTCAGCATTCTCATTTCCTATTTTAATCAAAGTACCAACAGCGCTACCTTTTTCATGCCATTTTTAAACATGTTTAAGGTATTGTCAGTCATGCTGATATTGATGCTCATTGCAACCAAAACAAGATTCTTTAAGAATATCATGCATAAGAAGTTTACCAAAGTCGATTTGTTTTTCACTTTTGTAATTTTCGCCATTTTGGGTTGTATTGCATCAATGTATACCATTCCGGTTAAAAATTCCTTTGCCAATGTCAGAAATCTGATTATCCTGATTGGCGGATTGTTTGGAGGGCCTTTTGTCGGAATTCCTGCAGGTATAGTTTCCGGAGGGTTCAGGTTTGTTGAAGGCGGCGTAACTGCATTGCCGTGTTCCCTGGCCACTGTAATTGCAGGATTTGTAGGAAGTGCGATTTATATTTTGAATAACAAGAAGTTTCTTAATGGAAAATTTTCAGTTCTTCTGATGTTTTTATATGTCGGATTTGAGATGGCTCTCATAGTTTGGTTGACTCCTCCGAACATTTCAATCACATACATCTCTGACATTTATCCTCTGATGCTGTTTGGCAGTGTTCTTGGTATGATTCTTTTTGTCATGATTTTTAGAGAGGTCAAATCAGATACTGGGCTCAGTTATGAGGAGTTTAGAATAAGGGAGCTTGAAAACACGCTTGATGAGTTTGATGATGAAATCGAAAAATTAAAAGAAGATGTCGAGCTCTTGAAAGAGAAAAATGATTTAGAATAAGTTCTTTTTTTTAAAAAGGGAAGTTAGAGAATCTAACTTCCATTTTTTTGATATTTAAATTTCGAATCCGCCGTCCACTTTAATAATTTGGCCGTCAATGAATGATGAGTCGTCGCTTGCAAGGAACAGTGCAATGTTTGCGATGTCTTCAGGTTGGCCGCATCTTTTTACTGGACATTGGTCAATCATTTGCTGCAATGCAGCAGGGCCTCCGATACTGTCCACCATTGCGGTGTGGATTAGTCCAGGTGCAATACCGTTGCATCTGATTTCAGGACCTAATTCCCATGCCATGGATCTGGTAAGTCCCATCATTGCGTGTTTGCTGTCTACGTATGCTGCGAATCCGTGGTGTGCTCCAAAGGATGCTACGGAACAGGTGTTTACAATTGTTCCTTTTCCTTTTTCTTTCATTACAGGTGCAACAAGTTGTGTCAGAAGCAATGCGGAAGTCACGTTAACGTTGAACACTTTTGTCCATTCTTCAAGGGTCACTTCCATCAATGGGGACATGGATAATACTCCTGCATTGTTGAACAGGACATCAATGGTTCCGTATTCGTCCATGGTTGCATCGAATATTTTTTGAACGTCATCCAGGTTTGCCATGTCTGCAATTACAAAAATTGCTTCTCCGCCGGCAGCCTTGATGTCATCCACTACGGCTTTTGCCCTTTCTTCATTTCTTCCGGTCACTACAACTTTTGCTCCTTCAGCCGCAAATAATTTGGCTGAGTCTCTGCCCATACCGGAGGTTGCTCCGGTTACGATTGCTACTTTGCCTTCTAGTTTACCCATTTTAATCACCTTTCATGCAACACCATGAAAAATCATGATGTTCATGATTAAAGATATAATGTAAAATATATTTAATATTATCTAAAAAAAGTTAAAAAATGTGTTTAAAATTTAAAAATAAAAAAGGTAAGAAATCTATAAGTTATAGACTTCTTCAGCGGAAACGAGGGGAATGTTGTTTTTGCTTAAAACATCAATCAGCTTGTCGATGTCGTCGGCATGAAGCAATAGTATTGCCTTGTCTTCTTTTTTATGGGAGAATGCATAAAGGTATTCTAAATCAATCAGATTGTCTCTGATTACATCCAATACGCTTGTCAGACCCCCTGGAGTGTCGTTCATTTCAATTCCTATGATGTCTGTGATTTTGACAAGGAAATTGTTTTCTTCAAGTGCTTCCTTTCCTTTTATTGGGTCATCAACGACAAGTCTCAGGATTCCGAATTCGGAAGTGTCTGCCATACACATTGCCCTGATGTTGACATCGGCAACGGTAAGCACTTCAAGGGGTTTTGCAAGACTTCCCATCTTGTTCTGTAAAAATATTGATAGTTGTTTGATTTTCATGTTAGCACCTAATGTAAGTTTCTTTTATCAATCACTCTTTTTGCTTTTCCTTCAAATCTTGGCAGGGTTTTCGGTTCCACAAGTGTTACCTTTACTCTGATTCCTGTTTCATTTTCAATGGATTTTGCGATTTTTGTCTGAACATGCATCATGTCCTTTACGCCGTCAAAGAAGATTTCCTGTGACACCTCTACCTTTATCTCGATTTCGTCCAGGGTTCCAGGTCTTGTAACTATAATCATATAATGAGGCTCTGCATCACCAACCTTAAGCAATGCTTTTTCTATTTGTGATGGGAAAACAGCTACTCCTTTCACCTTGATCATGTCATCGGATCTTCCGGTTATTCTGCTCATCCTTGCATGTGTCCTTCCGCATTCGCATTTTTCATAGGTAAGCTTTGTCAGATCCTTTGTTCTGAATCTGATGACAGGCATTCCTTCCCTTTCAAGGTTTGTCAATACCAGCTCTCCCGGTGTATCTCCTCCTATGACTTTCTGGGTATCGGGATTGATGATTTCGGGATAGTATATGTCTTCTGCAATGTGGAGGCCCTTCTGGGCACAGCATTCGACTCCGACTCCAGGTCCCATAAGTTCGGTCAATCCGTAGATGTTATATGCTTTGCATCCAAAGAGTTCCTCCACTCTTTGCCTTATCTCTTCGGTCCATCCTTCTGCTCCAAATCCGATTGCCTTGATTCCCAGTTCCTTTGGATCAATTCCATCTTCAAGAGCGACTTCCGCAAGATGTATTCCATATGATGGGGTAAAAATAAGTCCTGTTGCTCCGAAGTCCTTCATTATTTCGATTTGCCTTCTTGTTTGGCCGGTTGAAATTGGAATGATTGCAGCTCCAACCTTGTGGGATCCGTAGTGGACTCCAAAACCTCCGGTAAACATTCCGTAACCGTGTGTGTTCTGCAGGATGTCATTTTCGCCGATGCCCATCATTGTAAGCCCACGGGCTATGGTTTCGGCCCATGTGTCCAGGTCCTTTTCGGTATATCCTGACACTACAGGTTTTCCGGTTGTTCCTGATGATGAATGCAGCTCCTTGATTTCCTTGATGTCAACTGCAAACAGTCCGAAAGGATAGCTTTCCCTTAAATCATCTTTTGTAATGAAAGGAAGCTTTTCAATATCCTTCAAGGTTTCGATGTCCTCTGGATAAACTCCAATTTCACTGTATTTTTTATTGTAATACGGTATTTTTTCAAATGCCCTTTTGACGGTCGCCTGAAGCTTTTTCAACTGTAACTCTTCAAGGTCTTGCCTCGGCATGGTTTCTATTTCCTCGTTCCAAAACATATTTTGCCTCATTAAATTTTTATATTAATATTATATATTCTTCGTAACATAAACTTTTCACTTTATAGAAAATTTTTTATTAATGGAGTTTTCATATATACAAATGTAATGCTATTTTGCATTACCGTAAATCTAAAAGTGGGTATAATTAAGCAATTGATTATATATTTTAGGTTAGGAGTTTATGAAAAAACATGCTTTAAGTATGGTTTTTTTGTTAATTATAGCTCTAAGTTTAATCGGTGCTGTATCTGCAAACGATAACATAACGCTTTGCGATGATACGCCATTATTGGACAGTCAATATGACGGCGAGGTTGAGTCGACCTGTGAATGTGAATCGGTTGGCGAAATTTCAATCGATTGCGATGATTCGCAGATGATTTGTGAAAGTGACGATTCATCTCATGGCAGTCTTTCTGCCTTTGAGAGTGAAGAAGTCTCTCCTCGGGAATATGACTCCAATTATGAACTTGGATATGAGATAACTGCAGACTTTTCTGATATTGTCGAAATTGAAAATTGGGACGATGTCCTGATAGTTTCAAATGCAGGAGTCCTGATTAATAATCAAACCACAGAGAATGTTTTAAATGGAATACTAGATGCTTCTAACGGATGTATAACCTATGAAGATGGTAATCTTATTACAATATCTTCAACTGCTGATTCAGTAAATGTAGCCTTTGTTTACAAAAATCAAGAATCACTAACAATTGCATTATATAAGGATAGTAAAAATCATATATATTACAACGAAATCGGTCCAGACATATCCGCTAGTCATTTGGAAAAATTGGAGTTAAGTGACGAAGAGTTGGCTTCGTATCTGACGATAATTCAATCTTGGACTAACGGGCATTTAAGTGATTTAAATCTTTTAGCATTTAAAAGGAATGTTCCTTATGGACTTTTAGGGGTTAGTGATAAGCTTCAAACTGTTAAATATTATCCACATGAATTTGATTTGCCCCTTGCTGATGCTTTAGGTGTCTCAAGGGATTTCGATGATGATGCGTTCATTTTGGAGAAGTCAAATTCTTCAGGTGAAAGGGCGTCCGTCGATGTTGGTATGGTAGGTAGATCTATGGAGGAATCTTCAAGCTTAGACCTTTATGATATAGGTATTGATGCAAGTAAAAAAGCTTTAGATTACTTAAAATCAAAAGGTGTTGATATTCCCAAAGATTATCCATATTTATACGTTTTAACATCTGCAGGCCATGTCAGGGTCAATGGTTTAAAGACCGATGAGGTTCTTGATGGACTTCTGGAAGGTTTGGGACCAAAATTTGATCCGGACCATTTGATATCTGTAGATGATCCATCCTGGAAGGATTTAGTATTTTATTTCATATTGGTAAAAAATGCTAAAACCATTTCATATGCTTTAAAATATGATTCAGCTACTGGAAAGTTAATAAAATCCAATAAGGTCAAAGAACAGGGGGATAATATGGCAGAAAAGATGGGATTATTTTCAAGCCATTCATCACATGATGATGGTGGCTCACATAACTTCAATCGTGAAGTTTGTCATGAAATCTGTTCCAATGGCTCTTCAAAGGTTTTAAATCAAACAAAACATGCAAATGTTACTGGTAGCAAGAATTCAACCAATAATGTCAGCAACGCTTCAAAAGATGCGAACAAGTCTGACATTGGCGAAGTGCCGAAAAATTATAATGGAAGTCCGTTTAATATATTGTACACTTTGTCATCAATTTTAATAGTATGTGGAATTTTTGGTGCTGGATACCGAAAACGTTAGTTTATAATATTTCACATTTGTGAAATATTTTTTTATTTTTTTTGCCAAAGTTTTTTAACCCTATTAATTAAATATATTATTGATATTGTAGGAACTACATATCGAATATTGATAACTTTTATATATTTTATTAGAGTAATAATAAAATGTAATTAATTAAAATTAATTTTATTTGGAGAATTACTATGGATATGATGAGTGTATTATGGCAGGTTGGAATCTTCGCTTCTGTTTTGGTATTCGGTATCAAAATAGGACTGGCTTCAGGATTGGCCAATTTGTCCAAAAAGTTATTTGCGGTGATTTGTATTGCCTATGGTGGAGGTGTTGTGCTTATTTCTGCTATTGCTTCACTGTATTCAGAACAGTTGGTTCAGGCAATCTATAGTTACAATACGATATTCTACATCCTTATGGCTTCAATCATGATTATTGCAGGTCTGTTTACAATAAGGGAGTGGAAAATACATGATAAGAATACGTCTACTGCAACTTCTCTAGCTATTATTGCTCCTTGTCCATGCTGTTTCGGTTCAATTATTGCAAGTGTCCTCATCGTTGCACCAACAATTGGAGTCACTTCACTTGACCTCAGTTGGTATGCGGCTGCAGCACTTGTTGGCGTTATGATTGTAACATATTTTGCATCAAATACAATAGTGAGAGTGATCAACAGACCTTATCCAATAGTATTGGGTAATTTCATGCTTTTGCTTGGTGCATATTTCTTGCTTTCAGCAATCGTCATACCAAACATTGCAGGAGTATTGTCTAAAACTCAAAGTCCTATTACATTGGGTTCTCCTCAGGATATCCTGATGGTCATATTGGCCTTTGCCATTTTGATTGTTGGCGGTATCGTTTTAAATAAAAGAGGCAGAAATATTTTAAGATAAAGGTGAAAAAATATGGTTTTAAACATTCCGGGTGGAGAGTTTTTAACAGGTTCTCTTGATGTAATTTCACAAAGCTTGACAATACCTGTATTGATTATTCTGCTTGTCATTGTAATCATTACAATAATTACATTGGGTGGAGTTATAGCCGAGTATACTTCAAGGCGTAAGGTTCCTGTTGGAACAATCAGGGATTTGATTTATGAAATTAATCGTGCACCGTCAATTGATGCATTAAAAAGCGTAATCGAAAATGCTAAGATTCCCAAATCACAAAAGAAGGTTTTGGCGGAAATCGCATCATCCAGTGAACTGGGAAATTCCTCAAGAGAAGCCCTCGCACGTAAGTTATTCGAGTTTGAGGAAGAAAAGACAATGAGTAATTTACAGAGAACAGACATAATTACCCGTATCGGACCGACCTTAGGGTTAATGGGTACATTGATTCCAATGGGTCCTGGTTTGGCTGCATTGGGTGCCGGAGACATCAATACATTGGCATCATCTCTTACCGTTGCATTCAACACAACCATTGTTGGTATCGGTTCCGGTGCATTGTGTTATGTGATGGGTAAAATTCGTTCCGGATGGTATGACAGATACCTGTCCGATTTGGATGCATTGATTGATGCAACACTTGATAAAATGAATAATCAGTGATTCTTATGGTAAGAAAAGGCGGAAGACGCAGATCAAAACGTGTCGAAGAAGACCCGATGGCCGGTACATCCAACCTTGTGGATGCGATGCTGGTCATTGCCGTTGGCTTTCTGGTTTTTGTTATCATAAGCTGGAACATGCAGGCGATGATTGACCCTAGTGAGAATGTTCATGAACAGATGCAGCAGAAAATGACGGAAGTGGATCAAGGCCAACAGTTGAACGACACTCCTGACACTTCAAATTCGTCAGGTCAGGGATATACCGAGATGGGTAAGGTTTACAAGGATCCTTCTACGGGCAAACTGATAATGGTGGAAGGTTGACCCTTTCACGAAAAACTTTTTTTTTAAAACTTTTTTATATGTTGACAACTAATATATTAATTAATGTTGGACAGTCACTTATCAAGGGTCATAATAATAAATTTTATTTCGGCACTAATCATTTCATTGGTGGGATGTTATTTTTTAATGACTATAACTCTCACAGATGTAATGCACATTGCCAATCTATTCGGTTTATATTTCCTGGTTATCTTTGGAATTGACATTCTGATAGAATCAAGAGACATAAGAAATGACAGCCAGAGGTTTATTCTAGCCATTGCTCTGATCTTGATATTTGATTTGGTCTTTTTGATTGTTGTGCCATTGTTCTTCGGCAATGTTCTTGGCGTAACTGATTCGATGATTTTTGTTTTCAATGGCGCAAGATTCGATTTCTCGTTCAATGTCTATACATATCTGGCGATTTATGCAATACTTATGATAATATTCAACATATTGCTGTATCTAAAGGATAGGCAAAAGGCATAGTATGGATAATTTTATATAACATTTGGATTAAATTAATATTTTTACGAATTTTTAAGGTGTTTTTTTATGGAATTCTGTCCAGATTGCGGTAAGATGTTGATGCCTAACAAGGGCAAGATTAAATGCAGATGCGGTTATGAAAAGGACCTCTCGAAAGAGGATATTGAAGAGCAGTATCATATGGAAGGCGAAAAGAATCCTGAAATGAAGGTCATTGTAAAAGAAGGCAATGATGTTGCATTGCCTACTACAACAATCACCTGCTATAAGTGCGGCCACACCAAGGGCTACTGGTGGACAGTCCAGACAAGATCTGCAGATGAGGCACCTACCAATTTTATACGCTGCGCCAAATGCGGCAACACATGGAGAAGCTCAAACTAGAACATAAGCTTCCCTAAAAAATATTATATTACTGTCAAATATATTTTTCAAAAATCACCGGCTATTTTCACATCTTTGTCAAATTAATCGTTATTTTGACACTATCATTTCTAAATGGTGATATATTATTTTGATATATTTAATTTTAATTTATTTATGAAAATATTCTTTTTAAATTAGTGTTTTAAGAACATATATATATTATGTATAACATAAACGATATATGAGTTAAATATTTGATAGTATTTAATTCAATGACGAATTGTTATTCGGAGAATCTCCGAGCAACTATTTTGTCATGGAATAAAGTTGAATAATTTTGTTATTTGGTGGGGGAAGGTAGTGGAAGGTGAAAATCTTCTATTATTTTCTTTAAATAATAAGATTATGTGAAAATGAACGACAGATAGATTAAAAGAGGTAAAAGATGAATAATAAAGTTAAACAAGTTTTAGTTTTATTATTTGTTGTAAGTACTTTGTTAATAATGATCGGATCTGTCAGTGCGAATACTGACAATTTGAACGAAAATTTAGAAGCTTCAAATACATTGAATGATGATTTGTCCGCTGTTCCGGATGTTGATTCCGGTGCGGATAAAGATGTTTCTAATCAACTTACAATAAGTAATATTGATGAAAAAACAAACGGTTCTTCCAGTTTGGGAGAATCCAATTCAGAAAATGTGGTTTCTAATTATGAAGATACCACTATCGATGCAAAAGATAGTGATAACAATATTATCAAAGCAAGTAATGAAGGCAATGATGTTTTATCAGCCGCTAATTTGGTCGTAAAAAATACAGCATCAAATTCTATTGTAGGTCCTGGTGATATTGTCACTTTTGAAGTGTTTGTTAAAAATAACGGTGATACCTATATTGGTTATGATTGGGGTAATCTTAAATTTATCGGTATAAATTTCGACTATATGTAAGTTATTCTTATGATAATCCAGGAAATTATCTTGATGCAAGGATAAATCCTGATGGTAATAAAGATTTCCTGCAATTTGCTTATAATACTGGTAAAAATCCTTTTAATTATGGAGATAGTTTTAAATTCAATGTCAATTTCAAAGTTAGAGACAATTGTTATGGAACATTTGAAACTACTGCATCCATTACAGATAATGGCCAGTTCCGTTCAAAAGGTCAAACCACTTCAAAAAGGCCCGAGTTGATTATAACAAATACAGCATTGAATCCTATTTCAGGTCCTGGTGATTTTGTCACTTTTGAAGTGTTTGTTAAAAGCAACGGTAGTACCTATATTGGTTATGATTGGGGTTGGGTTAAATTTACTGGTATAGATTTCGACTATTGTAAGTTATTCTTATGATAATCCAGGAAATTATCTTGATGCAAGGATAAATCCTGATGGTAATAAAGATTTCCTGCAATTTGCTTATAATACTGGTAATGATCCTTTTAATTATGGTGACAGTTTTAAATTCAATGTCACTTTTAAAGTTAGAGATAATTCTTATGGAACATTTAGTACTAAGGCATCCATTACAGAATCTAATGGTAATGTCAAATCAACTGCAAGTATTATATCAAAGGATTCTGAACTTGTTATAACCAATACTGCTGTATATCCTAATATAAATAAGGGTAATGAGGCAATTTTTGAGATTTCCGTCAAAAATAATGGTGGTACCTATAAAGGTCTGCAAGATAGAGCAACATACTTTTTGCCTGTGCAAGTAAATTATGATACCAATCAATTAGAGTATACTGGTGTTTCTTATGATACTCCTAACAGGTATCTTGATGTAAGAGACAACAAGCAGGGTAATAATGTACAGTTTGCTTATAATACTACTGGTGCATTTAGAAACGGAGAATCTATCAAATTCAACGTTTCCTTCAAAGTCAAAACCACCGGTGCATTAAATACTAATGCGTTTGTAGTATTGTATAATGGTCAAGGTTCACAAGCATCTGTTAATGCGGTAAATCCTCCTGAGTTTGAGATAACCAATGTTGCTTCACTTCCTATTTCCAATACTGGAGACCAGATCTCCTTTGAGCTCACCGTAAAAAATAATGGGGATACTTTCTATCCTACACATATTTTAGGTGAGCGTTTTGTGGGCGTGAACTTCTGGTATGATAATAACGGATTATATTATACTAATGTTACAAGCAGCAATCCTGATATGTATCTCACACCAAGGGTAAACCCTGACAATAACAAAAGACTTGTGCAGTTCGCTTACAAAGTCGGCGACGCAGGTTTTGCTAAGGGTGACAGTTTCAAATTAAATGTTATTTTCAATGTCCTAGCACATGGAACATTTGAAACTAATGCACAAATTACCCAATACACTCAGGTTTCATCAAGAGCTTCTACCACTTCAATGGCTCCAGTGTTTGAGATAACCAATACATTATCAAATTCATATGTAAACATTAATGATAATGTATCCTTTGAGGTTTCCGGTAAAAACGTGGGAGGAACATTCAGAGATAATATTTTAGGAGTAGGTTTTGAGTACAATGATACCCAATTGGAATATCAGTCATTAACTCCAAATGCTGATTCTGAAAAGTATAATCTCAATCCGAATCCAAATCCAAGTTTTGACTTGTATGAAAATGGTCTTGTAGTTGGATATAATTCCAGTCAAATGTTCTATCATGGTGATACATTTAACTTTACACTCACCTTTAAAGTTTTACAACATGGTAAATTTGAAACCACCGCATTCTGGTGGCAAGGATGGGGTGTCAGGTCCGTAGTTAGACTCATATCAAATGATACAAACTTATTAATGTCCGAAATTCCTAACGCTTTAACAATGAAAGTAGGTGATACTGTATTTTTCACCTATGTCGTTAAAAATGAAGGTGCCGGATATAAAGGAAGTGACATCACTCTTAACATATATTTCGATGCGGATAAAATGGAATACCTAGGTATCAGTGAAGTTGAAAATCTAAACGTTGAATTATTGGAATACATTTCAACCCACAATTCAGACAATTCTGTATTGGGAGCTACTTACGGTAGTCTTTTAGGTGCTGATTCAAGTGTTGGACATTTGAAACTTTCCTATACTCCTGAAGACGGTTTTGCTGGAGGGGATTCATTCAACTTTGATGTTCAATTCAATTCTTTAACTGATGGAAAACTTCAGGCCAACTCAGTTCTCGAATGGGATCATTCAAAATACTCAACCATGGTTTCCGCTTACACTTTTGCAGGAGACCCTAGTTTCAAGTTAACCAAGACTGCCGATAATCAGTTTGTAAATATAGGCGACCATGTTGCCTATGAGATAATCCTTGAAAACAACGGTACCCTTCAGTACACAGATAACGGTATGATTATATATATCAATGACTGGTATCCTGAAGGATTAAAGTATGAAGGTTATCAAATCAATCCGGGCAGTGATGGGGTTGTACCTATCATTGAAATCAATGACCGAGAAAGCGGTCATGTCCAATTAAAGTATGACCTATACAAAAATAACTTGAAAGAAGGTTGGGCTCCAGGTTCCAAATTGAACATAACTCTGTTCTTTGAAGTTGTAAAAGATGGTATCATATGTAACTTTGTGTTCAGTGAGTGGAATACAAGTGATGTGTCCAGTGTAGTTTCTGGAGAGCCGGAAATAAACCTGACCAAAAAATGTCTCAATTCAACAGTGGATGTAGGCGATTTGGTCTATTATGAAATATATCTTGAAAATACCGGTGACTTCGACTACTTTGACCATGCTACAGGTGGAGTAGTGGGAACTAATTACTTCATTATCGAAGATATCTATCCTGAAGGATTGGATTATGTTGGTTACTTAGTTAATCCTGATAAGAATGGAAACATGTGGAAAGATAACTTCGAATTTGTTGGAAAAGATGGCGACAATCGTGTAATCATCAAGTATAAGATATGGGATCAACGTTGGAGACCAGGTGACTCTTTAAATGTCACTCTTATATTCAATGCTACCCAAATCGGAAAATTGACCAACCAAGCTAATTTCTATTGGCTTTGGGATGACACTATCACTGGTAGTGGAACTTCCATCAATTTAACTGAAGAGGCAGACGTTATTGTAGGTCCGCCAACATTCAGCATTGATAAGATTTCCAACTATCAGGAAGCTAAGGTCGGAGATGTAGTGAGTTTTTCCATTGTCTATTCCAACACTGGTAATCGTACCATAACCGGAGCTTATATTAAGGATAGTACCTATTCTCAAGGTTTGGAGTTCTATGATTTCTCAGATAAGGAATTATGGACCTTCGATGGTAAGGACACCTGGTATTACAACAACAAACTTGGAGCTGGCGAATCAGCTACATTGGAATTGTTCTTCAAGGCATTGACTGCTGGTAGAAAATCCAATACTGCTACTGCCGGACACAATATCAACAATGAAACTTTGGAAGATACAGACACTGTTTTGATAAAAGAAGGAGTTAATGGAACAGCAGAAACTGAAGGAACAGGAATCAGTCCTGACGAACCTGAAGATGAACCGGATGAAGAACCTGAAGAGGAGCCTGTTGAAAAACACAATGAATCAGATACTGTCAAAGTAAAAGATTCAGTTGCTGCTAAAAACACTCTTCACGAAACCGGTAATCCGTTGTTTGTTTTATTGCTCTCTTTGTTAACACTATGTTTTGTTCAAAGAAAAGGTAAAAAATAATTCATGAATTTCATGCAATTATCTTTTTCCTTTATTTTTTTATTTTTTAAACAAAATTCTTTTTTTATTAATTTTTCTTAAAATTTTTCCCGTTATATCTTATTTTTTCCATTATATTCAATTATTTTCCCATTTCAATGCTGTTCTGGCAAATTATCACGATTATTTTATATACTATTAGATAAATATGTTAATATAATAATGATAAATTTTGGAGGAAATTATGATAAATGAACGAAAATTATTGGTGTTACTTTTATTTTCAATTATTTTAATATCTTCAGTTTCGGCCATAAGCGCTGCAGATTCAAACGTGACTGATGTGCAGACTGCCGACAGTGAAGAAATTGAAGTGGAACAAAGTGATTCAAATCAAGACGAAATACAGGAAAGTGATTCAAGTGATGAAAAGATTTCAGCGGGCAATCCCAAATCGTTTTCTGAGCTTAATCGCACGATAAACAATAATACGGATTCCTTGATTGTATTGGATGATGACTATTCCTATAACGGAGATACCGATTCCGCATTCCTGATGGGGATTACAATCAATCGTGCCGTTACGATAGATGGAAACGGCCATACAATTGACGGATGCAGCAATTCCGCTAAAGGATTTAGAGCATACAATTATGATATTTTGTTTAAGAACATCAAATTTGTAAATCTAGGCAAAACCACTAATTATGATTATTATGGCGGAGCCATTTACGGCAGTTCATACAATGGCATTGTTAAAGCGCAGAATTGTGAATTTATCGGATGTCAAGGATATCAGGGCGGTGCACTTTATTATGTGAGTGCGGATAACTGTACTTTCAAAGACTGCAAATGCGCTTATGTTTATCAGCGTGGTGGAGCTGCAATGTATTCGGGAATTGCTACCAACTGCCTTTTTGAAAATAACGGTGAGTCCTCATCCAATGGAGTAATGGATGGAGGCACTGCCATAAATTGTACATTTAAAAACAATCGGGGATCTGATTCAGGAGCCCTATATGGAGGTACTGCCATAAATTGCACATTCATAGGAAATAGGGCATATTCCGGTGGAGCAATTGGAGGTTATGACTGGAAAGCTTTCAATTGTACTTTTATAAATAACACTGCAACTTATGGTGGTGCGGTTTATGCAAACCAATTTAGTTCAGGTACTAGGAGGGGTTATGCAGTTGATTGTCATTTTGAAAACAACACCGCATCTTATGGTGGAGCCGCATATCGTCCGGTCATAGTTGTTTGCACATTCAAAGGCAATTCTGCATCTAATGGTGCGGATTGTTATAATGTCCAGTTCCCAACAGTATCCATGGCAACAACAACAGTTTATGGCAATTATCCTTCTGCTTCATTGCCTTTGGATTTATATTATTATAACTCATATGTCCCTTCCAATTACTATCCGGGCAGCTATTATCACTTCAAGGGCGCTCAACTTAACCTTGTAGTAAACAATAACAGCCAGTATGTTGGAACTTATCAAGGGATATCAGGCAGTTCCTATGATTTTGACTTGGAGCCTGGAACCTACACTGTGAGGGTCTCATTTACAAATTCAGCAAACAGCAATTCGATTTCTCCAAACACATACACCCTGGTTATCAAGGGATATAAGACTGCCATAAACGCTACGGATTTGGAGATTGAGTATAACAATACTTCAAACTTGACTGTAACTTTGGTAGCGGATTATGATGGAACTTCGTTGGCCAACAAGACTTTGACCGTAATCTTTAATGGAAATTCCTCTTATGCAAAGACTAACGAAAAGGGCCAAATCACTATTGATATTCCTAAGCTGCCTGCAGAAACCTATCCTGTAGACATTTCTTTCGGGGGGGATGATGTCTATGAGCCTTTCTTCAAGACAGTTTATGTAACAGTCGATAAGATCGCCACCCAATTGTCCTCAGCAAATGTAACCGCATTTTTCAATGAGGGAAAAGTCGTGGCCAGGCTGACAGATAAGGACGGCAAGCCTTTGGCCGATTCAAACGTGTCCCTGCATCTGGCCTATATCCACAGGACTTTCAAGACCAATCAGAGCGGTGAAGTCGAATTTGAAATTCAAGGTTTGGCTGAAGGAAACCACACCGGTCAAATCGTATTTGAAAATGATCCGGTTTATGCGGATTCGAATATTTCCATTAACGTATATCTATACAGGCTGGTTTCAAACCTTACTGCGGATAATCTCACATTCGTCTTTGGGGAATCCGGCATATTAACCGCATATCTAAAGGATTCGGATGGAAAACCTATTGGAAATGCTACAATTGATCTTGTCATCGATAGGATTTATGAAACATTGAAAACCAACTCTGATGGTCAGGTGGGCTTTGATTTATCTAATAAATTATCTGTCGGCACATTTAATGGATATCTTTACTTTGATATGACTAACAGATATGCAGATTCCAGTATTCCTGTGAATGTTACTGTAAATAAGATTTCTACTTCCATATCTGCGCCTGACGTGACCTGCACCTATGGAGAGGACAAATATGTTGTCGTAACCCTAAAGGACAAGTACGGCAATCCTTTGGCAAATGGGACAGTTTCAGTCAAGTTGGCTTTCAAAACATTGACAGGAAAAACCGATGCTGACGGTCAGGCCAAATTCAAAATTGATCTGGCTCCTAAGGAATATGTTGCCGCAATCAGTTTTGTAGGAAATGGCACTCATCTGTCAAGCTCTTCCAGTTTAAATATAGTGGTGAATCAAATCAATAATAAGGTATCCACTGAAATAACCGGATATAATTTGACAAGCGTTTATAATGAAGGAAAATATATGACTGTAACTTTGAAGGATGATTACGGAAATCTGATGGGCAACAGGCCATTGACCATTAATTTCAATGGCAAGACCAGGACATATATGACTGACGGCAGCGGCCAGGTCAAACTGTCGACCGCATCATTGATTCCAAACACTTATGTGGCTAATGTGAACTTTGCGGGAGACAGCAAGTATGGGAATTCATCATTCAGCATAAATCTGGTTGTCAAAAAGGCAAATCCATATCTTTTCGCTTCCAAAAAGAAGCTCAAGGTGAAGTCTGCTAAAAAATTCAAGGTCACTTTGAAAACCAATAGGAATGCAGCTATGAAAAAGGTCAAGATTTATCTTAAGGTCAAGGGAAAGACTTACGCTGCCAAAACCAACAGTAAGGGCCAGGCCATATTCAAGCTTAAGAAATTGACCAAAAAGGGAACCTATAATGCAGTTGTCACCTACAAAGGCAACAATTGCTATAATAAGGTTACCAAAAATGTAAAGATAACAATTAAATAATAATTTGGAGGAAAACTATGATAACTAAACGAAAATTGGCAATATTGCTTTTATTTTCAATTATTCTTGTGTTTTCAGTTTCACTCATCAGTGCTGCGGATTCGAATGCAACTGATGTTCAATCATCCGCTGGTGAAATAGAACTTGAAGGAAGCGATTCGAATGTTGCCGATATTCAAATGTCTGATGATGCAGAATTTGAATTGGGCGATTCAAATCAGGAAAAAATATTGGCTGATGGTGTCAAATCATTTTATGACCTGAATCGTACAATAAACGGCAATAACGATTCGTTGATTGTATTGGAAGACAATTATACATATGATGAGAGTACGGATTCCTCATTTTTAAGGGGAATTACAATTAATCATAATGTCACTATAGATGGAAACGGCCATACAATCAGCGGCGACAGCAAGGCAGCGGGATTCTACACTGTTCAAAAGGTGCTTCTGAAAAACATTAAATTCATAAACTGCGGCAATCCAAATAATGCCAGTTCAAATATAGACTATTACGGTCAGGCCGTACGTTCAGGTTTTGATATTGATTATGGTTACGCTCCGGTTGATGTGGTTAACTGTACTTTTGACAATTGCCAATCCGGTGAGGGCGGTGCCGTTTATGGGGTCACTACCAGAAACTGCACTTTCAGCAATTGCCGCGCACAATACGGCGGAGCTTCATTTGATACAGATGCATATAACTGCAGATTTTTAAATAATCATGCAAGATATAGTGGTGGTGCAATGGAATATGGTGGGGCATATGATTGCTATTTTGAAGGAAATGTCGCTGAAGGAACCAGTTCCGGTTCATACAAGGATGGTGGAGGTGCCATGTTATATGGATCATGCCATAACTGTACTTTTGTTGGCAATTCCGCAAGATACGGCGGTGCATTTTATTCTGACAATTCATATATGGAAATTTTAAATTGCACTTTCAAAAGCAATTCTGCCTATCAGGGAGGAGCCATATATGTAACAAACAATCCTGCCACTATAATTGATTGTGTTTTTCAGAACAACAAGGCTACAAATTATGGAGGTGCCATATACAGTGCCTCTTCTTCATACAGTAAAACTATCTGGTGCAGATACTCCGGCAATACAGCTTCCTCCTCATCTTATGCCAACACATACAAATGCAGTTCATATTCACCAAGCTTTACCTTTGCAAGCAATCCTCTGGAAGTCCACTATCCAAATGTTGCAGTTCCTATAAACATATCATACTCCTATACTTATTACCAGTATCAGAGAGTTTACAATTTCAATGGGATTGACGTTACCCTAAAGATATTTAATTACACAAACTACAACCAAATTGGGACTGATTATGCAGTATCAGGTTCACTGTGGAACAATTCACTTGATTTGGGAAAGTATTCCATCTCACTTTCCGCCACAGCATATGGATTTTCAGTCAGTTCAAGTTTCACCTATATAAAAATGGGTTATCTGACTGTAATTAACCTGTCTTCACAGACATTGAACGTATCCTCCAGTGTTTTTTATGTCGTGAAAGGCAATGAAACATATTTGGCTGCCACTTTAACTGATGAAGAAGGCCATCCATTGGGAGGAAAGTACATCAAGCTGACAAGAACCAATTATTATACAAAACGTTATCAGACAGATGAAAACGGTACTGTCATGCTTCCTCTTCATACTTTTGAGCTGCCGGAATATTCTGGAAGCACTTATTACCTGGCCCTTCAGTCTGAACAGTCAGGACTCTATGACCCAAGTTCGCCTGTCGGCTTCAACTTATGTATCAGAAAGGCTGATGTGAATATAGACTTGATACAGTCAGCCAGCATCTTCTTTTATGAAACACTTAACATAACTGCAGAAATATCAGATGAGCTTGGAAATGTCCTTAACAATACCGCCGTTGAAGTGTCATTCAATGGTGATGACAAACAGATTACTACAGATAAAAACGGTCGGATAACAATTGAGATTCCAAATATGGAACCTGACAGATATGTCTTAAGCATCACCTGCCCTGAAAGTGATTCATACAGGCATTCAACAAAAAAGATTGATATAAATGTCATGAAGCATGAGGCAACATTCACTTCAAGCAATGTCACTGCCTTTTGCAATGAGGGCAAAATCGTTGCCAGTCTGGCTGATGAATTGGGCAATCCGGTAGCCGATTGCAATGTAACTTTGATTATTGCCGATTTCAACGAGACCTTGAAAACCAATGGAAATGGACAAGTTGAATTTGATTTAGATGGTTTGGACGAAGGAAACTACACCGCTGAAATCAGCTTCAAAGGGGATGGAACCCATGTGGGTTCGGCATTAAATATCAATGTAAACATATACAGGCTGAATTCCACAATCAATTCTAACAATATTACATTCATTTATGGTCAGTCCGGAATTCTGACTGCTTATCTAAAGGATTCCAATGGAAATCCTATTGAAAACGCAACTGTTGAACTTGTCATTGGTTCTGTTCATGAAACATTGAAAACCGATGAGGCAGGAGGTGTGAACTTCGATTTGTCCACCAAACTGTTGCCGGACAACTATGAGGTGTCCCTCCACTTTAACTTAACCAACAGATACAGGGCTTCAGGTATTGCGGTAAACGTCACAGTAGATAAGGTGCCAACAGCAATATCTGCTCCCGATGTGTCATGCATTTATGGAGAGGATAAATATCTGGTCGTGACCTTAAAAGATAAATTCGGCAACCCTATATCAAATGAGGATGTTGCAGTCGACTTTAAAGTCACTACATGGGTTGGCAAAACTGATGACAGCGGTCAGGCAATATTCCTGGTAAATCTGGCTCCTAAATCCTATAACGCTTCAGTTGGTTTTTCAGGAAGCGACATTCTTCAGGCAAGCTCTTCTACCATAAATGTGGTTGTAACTCAAATCATCGAAAAGATCACTACTAAAATTGAGGCATATGATTTGAAATGCGTCTACAATGAGGGCAAATACGCCACTGTAACATTGAAGGATTCCTATGGCAATGCAATCGTGGACGTACCGATTAGCATCAGCATCAACGGCAAAAGCAGTGGATATCTTACAGATTCCAATGGGCAGGTAAAAATGGCCACAGATTCACTGGTTCCAGGCACCTATTCTCTTAAGGTTTCATTTGCCGGTGTCGACAACTTCAAAGGCACCTCTTCTGAGTTTAAACTTGTTGTCAATAAGGCAAAGCCTAAGCTGACTGCCTCCAAAGCGAAATTTAAGGTAAAATCTGCCAAAAAGTATAGGGTAACTCTGAAAAACAACATGAATGCTGCCATAAAAAACGTTAAAGTTTTCCTTAAGGTCAAGGGCAAGACTTACAGTGCCAAAACCAACAAGAAGGGTCAAGCTATATTCAAGCTTAAGAAACTGACTAAAAAGGGAACCTATAAGGCAGTTGTCACATACAAGGGCAATAACTGCTATAATAAGATTAGCAAAACCGTAAAAATTAGCATTAAGTAGATGATTTTTCATCTACATTTTCCTATTTTTTAATCTTTAAATTCTCTAATTTGATTTTTCTAAACTATTTTTTTGAAATTAAATGAAATTAGGGATATTTTATATACTATGAAAAAAATAATTTAACACACTAATTTATAATTTTGGAGGAAATCATGATTAATAAACGAAAATTATTAATTTTACTTTTATTTTCAATAGTTTTGCTTTCTTCAGTTTCGGCAATCAGCGCTGCGGATTCAAATGCAACAGATGTGCAGACGGATGACGGTGAAGAAATCGAATTGGAGCAAGCCGACTCTAATGTTGGGACTGTTGCTGATGATGAAGTGGAGCCGGTTCAAAGCGATTCACAGGATGTCCTGACTCATGCAGATGGAATGGATTCTTTGAGTGATGGTGAAAGCAAAAAAAATACCACAATCATTGCGGACAACATCACCACATTTCCCAGGGAAGGCAAGATACTTTTCAAATTGACTGACTTAGACGGAAGCCCTTTGGAAGGCTGTAACGTAACTCTTGATGTGAAGTTTATCCACAGGAATTTCGTCACCAATGCTACAGGTGAGGGATATTTTGACATTAACGGTACCGGCGCAAACCTCGAAGAGGGAAACTATACCGGTGTAATTAAATTCCTGGGCAATGAAAATTATAATGCATCAAGCTTGAATATTAGCATTAGGATACGCACACTGAATTCCACCATTTCCTGTGATAATCTCACATTCATTTATAACGAATCCGGAATTTTAATTGCATGTCTAAAGGACTCTGAAGGAACTCCTATCGAAAATGCCACTTTGGATCTTGTTCTTGGCAAGGTTTACGATTCACTTAAAACCAATGTCAGCGGCGAAGTGGGCTTCAATATGACTCGCTTGTCTGTAGGCACTTATACAGGCAATATTTACTTTGAAAAGACAAACAGGTATAACAGTTCCGCCATTCCCGTAAAGGTAATTGTCAGGGCGATTCCAACTGAAATCAATGCGTCCGATATGAACTATACATATGGCGATGAGACATATCTGACTGTAACCCTAAAGGACAAATACGGAAATCCTTTGGTAAATGAAAGTGTGGCATTTACGACAAGTGGCAATCCGATATTCGAAAAGACCAATGCCAGCGGTCAGGCAAAATTCCTTATGATGTTGGTTCCTGGATTATACAATGCTACAGTCAGCTATTCCGGCAATGAGACCCATCAGTCAAATTCCACTGTTGTGCATATCATTGTAAATGAGATTAAGGAGAAGACTCCGGTCATAGTATACAATTTTACAACAGTATACAATGAAGGAAAATATATAACCGTAACCTTGAAGGATGATTACGGAAACGTAATGGCCAATAGGCCTTTTGTCGTCAATTTCAATGGCAAAACCGGCAATTACAATACCGATGCCAAAGGCCAGATCAAATTGTCCATAGCATCACTTGTTCCAAATACATATCAGGCTGATATAGACTATTTGGGCGATTATAAATACAGACCTATTTCATTCAAGGTCAATCTTGCTGTTAAAAAGGCTAAAGCATATCTTTTTGCTTCCAAAAAGAAATTCAATGCAAAGACCTCCGTTAAGAAGTACAGGGTCACCCTGAAAAACAACAAGAATGCCGTCATGAAAAAGGTCAAGCTCTACCTTAAGGTCAAAGGCAAGACATACACTGCCAAAACCAACAATAAGGGTCAGGCAATATTCAAGCTCAAGAAATTGAACAAGAAGGGATCATACAAGGCGGTAATTACCTACAAGGGCAGCAGCTGCTATAATGAAGCTGTCAAAAAAGTTAAAATCAGAGTCAGGTAGATGATTTTCATCTACAACTTCCATTTTTTTTTGCTTAATGCGCTATTTTTTAAAGATTTTTTTTGAAAAATCACCTTATTTTTCATAAATGTTTTATAATACTATTTATAAATATATCCCATATAAACGATAATTTGGAGATATTTATGTTTAGCAAAAGAAAATTATTAGTCTTGCTCCTATTTTCAATCGTTTTAATATCTTCCGTTTCAGCCATCAGTGCTGCAGATGCCAATGCAACTGATGTTCAGACAGCTGATGATGAAAACGTTGAATTAGAGCAAGCTGATTCAAATCAGGATGTCTTGTCTGCTTCATATTCTTTTTCTACATTGAATGATTTGATAAATACCAGCACAAGTTCAGAGATTCAATTAGAAGATGATTATGAATTTAGAACAAGTTATGACGATAATTCTTTAACTGTTGATAGGGATAATGTTGTAATCGAGGGTAAGGGACATACCATTACCGGATCTACAAATTCAAGGAATCCTGCTTACGGATTTAATGTAACTTCAAAAAATGTAGTGATTAAAAATATCAATTTTGTGAATATGGGGTCTTCTCGTATGAATCAGGACGGTGGAGCGATTTCATCCTCTTCTACATTAAATAATTTAACTGTAATTAACTGTACATTTTACAATTGTTGGGGTAAATGGGGCGGCGCTATTTCATATGCTAGTCTTGTCGATAATTGTACTTTTGATTATTGTTATGGTAAAATGGGTGGTGCAATATACTCTTCATCATCAGTTAAAAATTCAAAATTCACTAATTGTAATGCAGAAGATGGAGGTGCCGTATCCGATTGTAACGCTGTCAATTGTATTTTCAAGGATAATGAGGCAGGACAGGGAGGCGCTGGTCGTACGAGTGGTTTTATAAACTGTACTTTCGATGGAAATTCTGCAAGTTATGGGGGTGCTGTTTACCAATATTTTTCAAATGATGAAATTTTTAACTGCACATTCATAAACAATCATGCTTCCGGCTCTGGTGGAGCTCTTTACAGTCCTTTTTCCTATTATTATGTTATAAACTCCACTTTTGAAAATAATACTGCTTACAATTATGCCGTTTCATATCGTGCACATTTGGTTCTTTGCAGCTTCAAAAATAATACTGCAGACAACGGTCTTCCGTATGAATCCGACGCTATAGGAAAGCCAACACTTTACAGTCCGGTTTCATCATATTCATTCACTTGCCCGGACCAGGTTGAGATTCCTATCAATTATGCGTATAAGTGGGGTACTGGAAATAATGACTATTTCAAGTATAAAGGTGAAGTTTACTTATTCAACGGCATCAATACCACTCTTGAGTTATGTGAAGGTTATTCCTATAATGTTATAGCTACATATACTGTTCTATCCGGTTCATCATTCATTGCGGATTTGGATAAGGGTGATTATAGTCTCAGGGCAAGGCAGACCAAGGGAGATTCCAGCAGAACATATTATATTCATGTCTATGGAGAAAAGACTAACATCACTGCCGAAACCAATACCGAAATGTATATCGGCGAAGACAAGCATCTGGTCGTTAATCTCACTGGAAGTAAAAACAATCCTCTTGCTGGATTCAACGTATCCTTAAAGGAAAACGGCAATGTCCTGGACATTTTGACTACCGACAGCAACGGTCAGGTCAGTTTTTCACTTAAAAATCTCACTTTCGGAAACCATAATCTTTATCTTGAATTCTCAGAGGATGCTAGACACGAAGCTTCCAGTTTGCAGGTAACGGTCAATGTTAAGAAATTCGACACCATAATCTGGGCAGACGATATTTCCGCATTTGCAAGCGAGGACATACGCCTGCCTGTTAATCTGACTGATTATAAGAATAATCCGATGGTTGGCTATTCAGTTTACCTTAAGGAAAACGGCAATGTTTTGGATAAATTGACTACTGACGGGGCAGGTCAGGTCACTTTCTCATTAAATAATCTTTCTGAAGGCAGTCACAGTCTTTCTGTTGAATTTTCAGAGGATGATGCCTATTCCTCTTCAAGCGCGCAGGTTAATGTCGTCATCAACAGGTTTTCCACTGTCATAAAGGCAGATAATGTTGATGCTTTTGTAAGCGATGATTTGAGCTTGCTTGTTAACTTGACTGATGGTGAAAACGCTCCAATGGAAGGCTATGTTGTCTATCTTAAGGAAAACGGCAATGTCTTGGATAATCTGACCACCAATTCCTCAGGTCAGGTCAGCTTCTCTTTAAGCGACATATCTGCAGGCAGCCACATTCTTTCAGTTGAATTTTCAGGAAACAGAATCTATGAAGGCTCAGCCGCACAGGTTACAGTTGCTATAGATAAATATAACTCCGTCATTAAGGCGCAGGATGTTGAAGGATACACTTATCAGGACATCAACTTGATTGTCAACCTGACTGACGGGGATAACAAAGCTATGGCGGGCTATGTTGTTTATCTTAAGGAGAATGGTGTTGTTCTGGATAATTTGACTACTGACAATGCAGGTCAGGTAAGCTTCTTATTGAATGGCCTTTCTGAAGGAAGCCATGTTCTTTATGTTGAATTTATGGAAAGCAGATTCTATAGGGGCTCATCCATGCAGGTTTCAGCAGTTATCAATAAGTTTGATTCCGTCATCAAGGCTGATGATATCACAGCATATGCCATTGAAGATATCAATCTTCTTGTCAACTTGACTGACGAGGATAACAAGCCGATGGCGGGATGTGTTGTTTATCTCAAGGAAAATGGTGCGGTTATAGCCAATTTGACTACTGACAATGCAGGTCAGGTCAGATTTTCATTGAACGGACTTTCCGCAGGAAGACACAATCTTTATGTTGAATATTTGGAAAGCATGCTCTATAAGGGTTCATCCATGCCGGTTTTAGTTGTCATCAACAGGCTGGCCAGCTCAATCAGTGCAGACAATATTATTGCATATGCAATCGATGACATAAAGTTGATTGTCAATTTGACTTACGGTGGAAATGCTGCAATAGGGGGAGCTGTGGTTTACCTTAAGGAGAACGGTGCTGTTATAGCTAATTTGACTACTGACAAGTCCGGCCAGGTTATCTTTTCCTTAAATGATCTTCCGGCAGGCAGCCATATGCTTTATATTGAATTTACAGGAAACAGGTGCTTTGAATCTTCAGGAAAGTCTGTTTCAGTCGTTATAAATAAGGTTAATACAATAATTAGGGCCGCTGATGTGGTTGCATTTCGTAATGAAGGAAAAGTCATTGCCAACTTGACTGACCAGTGGGGAAATCCATTATCTGACGCTCAGGTATACTTGAACTTGGCATATTTCAAAAATAGGATGCTTACACCAATTGGAAACGGGCAATATGAGTTTACTTTTAATGGTTTGACTATAGGAAACTTCTCCGGAAAAGTCACATTCAATGAAAATGGAACTCATAATCCTTCAACTGCCGATTTCTCACTGGAAGTATTGGATAGATTGGATTCCTACATCTATGCAGATAATATTACAGTATTTTATGATGAATATGGAATTTTAACCGCTTATCTGAAAGATGCCAATGGAAATCCTATTGAAAATGCCGATGTTAATCTTGTTGTCAATGCCAAGAAGAACACATTGAAAACCGATGCAGAAGGTAAAGTAAACTTTTATTTGTCCCTTTTCAAATTGCCGGTTGGCAGTTTTGATGCAGTAGTTTCCTTTGATTTAACTAACCACTACTTATCATCAACCCTTCATGTAAACGTAACCGTGAACAAGATTCCTACAAAAATTACTGCACCTGATGTGACCTGCACTTATGGCGACGGCGAATATCTGGTTGCAACCCTGAAGGATAAAAACGGCAGGCCTCTTAGAGGTAAGGAAATCTTGGTTAAAATAAATTCCAGATCCATACCTCAGGGCACTGATGAGTACGGTCAGGCAAAATTGGTTGTAAATCTGGTTCCTGGAAACTATACTGCTGAGGTCTGTTTTGAAGGCACCGAATTTTATGATTCAAGTTCATCCACATTAAATATTACTGTAAAAGAAGGCTCTGGAGGTCAGATTATTCCTTATCCTTCCGACGACAATGTCACTGTGGACAATGGCACTTCCGGAAATCAGAGCAGTGTAACTCCTCTGGACAATGGCACTTCCGTAAATCCTAGTGGTCAAACTCCTGTGGACAATGGCACTTCTGGAAATCCTAGTGGTCAAACTCCTGTGGACAATGGCACTTCCGGAAATCAGAAACCTGCTGAAACCACAGTTCCAACAGCTTCAGATAATCCGGGCGAATATGTGGTTGTGACTTTAAAGGACGATTCAGGAAACCTCTTGGTAAATGAGGATGTAATTATTGAATTGGACGGACAGTCAAAGCATTATAAGACCAACGGACAAGGTCAGGTCAAAATATACACTGAATCTTTGGTTCCAAAAACCTATAAGGCCAAGGTAACCGTTTTGGGAGATAATAAAACTTCATCTTTCAACATCAATATTGCCCTTAAAAAGGCAAAAGCAAAAATCGTTGCCAAAAAGAAAAAGTTCAAAGCCAAGAAAAAGGTTAAAAAATATGCCATATATTTGAAGGCAGGTAAAAAACCTATCAAAAATGCTAGGGTAACTCTTAAGATTAAAGGCAAGACCTACAAAGCCAAAACCAATAAGAAAGGTCGGGCAGTATTCAAGCTTAAGAAATTGACCAAGAAAAGAACTTACAAGGCCACCATTACCTATAAGGGCGATAAATGGTATGACAAGGCAACCAAAAAAGTAAAAATTATTGTTAGGTAGATGTTCATCATCTACTCCATCTATTTTTTTGAATTCATCATCTCGCCAAATCCGATTTTCAATCATAATTCAAATGCTATTTTAAGCAAAATTCCCTTCAAGTATTTTCATTTGAATGAAGGAGAATATCGAATAATGGATTGTTTCTTGAATTATATTAAACAATGCAAAAAATTTCATAAAATAAGATGAATATATGTAGATTCATCAATAATTTTAAAAGATTTACGTCGAAGCGCTTCCTATAATTTCAGGGCTGATGAGTTCTGGCAACTTAGATGAAAACATATTTTTTATAGTTTCAATATAGTTAATAATGTAATATGTCTAGGCGTGATTTTATGGGATTACTTGATAGAATTTTTAAACCAAAATGGCAGCATGATGACCCGAAAGTAAGACTTGAAGCGATAAAAAAGCTTGACGATCAGGAAAAATTAGGTGAAGTCGCTATAAATGACTCTGATGAAACAATTCGCCTCGCTGCTGTTGAACGCATTAGGAATGATTCTATTTTAAAGGACATTGTCAGCAATAGCGATGATGTTGATGTTCGCCGGGTCGCTGTTGACCGCATCAGCGATGATTCCATATTAAAGGAAATCGCCATAAATGATTCTGATGACGACATTTCCAACAGGGCACTGGACAGCATTACGGATGGACAGGTTCTTGCTGAAATTGCTGTAAGTGATGAGTCTTCCCGTAACCGTGTCAAATCAGTGGAGAGAATGACCGATGAAAACCTGCTGGCAGACATTGTAAAAAGTGATGAAAATGCATCTGTGCGTCTGGAGGCTGTAAAGGGAATAAATGATGAAAATCTGCTTGAGGAAATCGCCTTAAATGATAAGAGTGCCAGTGTCCGTCTGGAGGCAATCTCTGCCATAAGAAATGAGGCCGTCCTTTCGGAAATTTCAAAAACCGATAATAATGAAACAGTCCGTCTGAAGGCGTTCAAAAAAGTAAGTGAAAATGACTTGATGGAAGACATTGCAAGAAATGCCGAGGATTATCTTATTCGAGTGAATGCAGTTGAATGCATTGGCGATGAGAAAATACTGATTGACATTGTTAAAAACGATGAGGATTCATGGGTTCGTCTGGAAGCCATAAAAAAGGTTTCTCGTGAAGACTTTCTGGCTGATGTGGCAAAGCATGATGATGACACATTGGTTCGCGAACAGGCACTGAATGGCGTTAGTGATGAGGAGCTGTTGGCGGACATTGCAAAGGATGCCGAAGATTCTTGGGTTCGCCTTGAAGCAGTTAAGGGTGTTTTAAGCGAAGAGCTGCTTGAGGATGTCGCATTGTATGCACTTGATTCATGGGTTCGCCTTGAAGCCATTAAGAAGCTGGATGATGAAAGCGTTTTGATTGATGCTGTAAAAACCGATAAGGACATTTGGGTTCGCTGTGAAGCTGTTAAGGGCATAACCGATGAAGTGATTCTTGAAGACATTGCAAAAAATGACAAAAGTTATTTTGTCCGCCTTGAAGCAGTCAAAAAGATTGATGATGAAATCATCCTTGAGGATATTGCAAAAAATGACGACAATTTCAATGTGCGCCTTGAAGCCGAGAAAAAGATTTCTGATGAGGATCTCTTGACCGATTTGGCAACCGATGCTGATGATTCATGGATACGTCAAGATGCCGTTGATGGAGTTCATGATGAAAATATTCTCATTGACATTGCAAAAAATGATAAGGATGCATGGGTTCGCCTTGATGCCATCAAAAAGGTTGATGATGAGGAAATCATAGAGTATGTTTCCAAAAACGACAGGAACTATTATGTGCGTCTTGAGGCCATAAAGCGGGTGGATAATCAGGAATTGCTGGTTGACATTGCCGAAAACGATTCCCATCCTTGGGTTCGCCGTGAAGCTTCCAAAAAAATTGAAGATGCTGGTGTCCGTGAAAGGATAGAATTGGAACTGGACACAAGGGATATTGAGGAAGCCAGCAAAAACGAATATTACACAAAAGTCACAGATTACAATCTAAGCGAATTTGAGCGTGAAGAATATCTTGATGAGATAAGGGATGAAAAGATATTGAGGATGCTTGCGAAGGACAGGTCATTATATGATTTGAGGGTAAAGGCCATTGAAAAGATAACCAATCAGGAATTTCTAAAGGATCTCTACTATAATACGCCTGAAAGTCATGTAAGAAGAGCAATCGTAAATAATATAACTGATAAGGAATTTTTAAGGTTCGTATACAATAATGATGCCGATATCAGTATTTCCAAGCAGGCTTTCACATTGTTGGGTGATGATTTTTGAGCATAATTAAATATCATTAGCAATATAGAATTATATGCTTTCGATTTTTTGAGGTGAAGAAATATGGTCAATTGTCAAAATTGCGGAGAGGAAGTTGTTGAAGGAGCAAAGTTTTGCAAAAACTGCGGCTCTGAAATAGTTGTGGAACAAGCCAATGAAAAAGATACCAAATTCTGTTCCAACTGTGGATTTGAAATGCCGAAGGCATCCAAATTTTGTCCTGAGTGCGGAACCACTGCTGAAAGGGTGCCGCCGGTGATGAACACTACCACTATCGTGGTTCCCTCAAATAAGAGTTCCGGTTTGGCGGCGCTATTGTCATTTCTGATAATAGGATTGGGTCAGGTCTATTTGGGTTTGACCAAAAAGGGAATCATATTGTTTCTTCTTGCCATCATTTCAGGAGTTCTGATGATGGTTCTAATCGGATGGATTACATGGCTGCTTGTATGGGGCTATGCAATTTATGACGCGTACAACTCCTGTGAGAAAATGAAAAAAGGTATTGAAGTTGAAGATACCCTTGATTTCAATAACCTGTTTTAAAGGCATTGTGGATGTTTTTTCATCTGCATTCATTTTTTTTTAATGAATTGTTTTCCGGTTGGGGACATGTGAAAATAACTTATATGATTTTAAACAGATGGTTAAATGATGAAATCTCTTGAAAAAACCTTAAAATCTGTGAGTGAAAACCCTAGATATATCTTTAGATTGACCATTCAGGGAGTTTTGGTCGGCATATTTGCAGGGATAATGGTTTGTTTGTATAGGTTCCTGCTTGCAGGTTCGGAAAGCGTTTTAAGAGATTATTTGGGCATAATACATGGTAATGTATTGTACATTATTTTATTCTTTGTTGCATTGGCAGTGATGGGCCTTTTAATCGACCGGCTGACCAAGTGGGAAGTTGACTCTGCAGGAAGCGGAATACCTCAGGTTTATGCTGAAGTTAAGGGACATATGGAAGCCAATTGGGCAAAGGTGCTTTTCTCAAAGATAGTTGCAGGGGTTCTGACAGCTCTTGGCGGACTGTCACTTGGTCCTGAAGGTCCGTCAGTCCAAATCGGTGGTATGGCAGGAAAGGGAATTGCAAAAATATTCAAGGGATCAAAAACCGATGAGCTGAGACTGATTCTTGTGGGTTCGGCTGTCGGTATTACAGCTGCATTCAATGCGCCATTGGCAGGGGTGATTTTTGTTTTTGAAGAGATAAACCATGGCTTTGACAAGACTTTGGTTTTCATTGCACTTGTATCGGCTATAGTATCGGATTTCATTTCAAAAATGATTTTTGGCCAGTCTACAATCCTTAATTTTCCCGTCTTAACCATTCCTTTGCCGTCCTATTGGATTTTAGTTGTCTTGGGACTGGTTATAGGATTTTTGGGATATCTCTATAATGTCGGAATGATTAAATCCAGCGACATTGTTGCAAATTTAAGGATTCCGTCCTGGCTTAAGTTCGTTCTGGTGTTCATGGTGTCAGGTGTTGTGGCGCTTTTAATTCCTGAGATAAGCGATGGGGGACACTTCATGATGGACATTCTGGACATTGCTGTGCCTTCACTTGGCGTTCTTGTATTGCTTCTGATTTTAAAATACCTGTTTTCAATGTTTTCATTCTCATCAGGATCTCCTGGAGGAATTTTCCTGCCTATACTGGTATTGGGTGCATATATCGGTGCGGTATTTGGAAGCATAGTCGTTCCTGCATTCGGCTGGCAGCATGATGTGATTTATAGGTTTGTCGTAATTTCAATGGCCGGATTTTTCGCAGCCACAGTCAGGTCTCCGATAACGGGCATCGTCCTTCTGGCGGAGATGTCAGGCTCAACTGAATCTCTGGTGGCCATGATTATAGTTTCTCTCATTGCATATGTCGTTCCAACGCTTCTTGGAAACGAACCGATTTATGAATCATTGTATGACAGGTTATTGCTGAAGAAAAATCAGGAATATGTCAAAAAGCCTTCAAAGCATGTGATGTCGGAGTATCTGGTACCTCTTGACTGCAATTATATCAATTTCAAAATTAAGGACATTCCTTTCCCAAAAAATGCCATTGTGGTATCTGTAATAAGGAACGGAAAATATATAATTCCGACAGAGGATTTTAAAATAAAATATTCGGACCAGATTCAGGTTCTGACGGATTCCAATGACTATCCGTTTGTAAGAGAGGAGATTGAAGAGTTGTTCGGTGATTAGATGAGTTTGATTTTTGAAAGAAAAAGCGTACGCAAATATAAAAACGAAAAAGTTCCAGATGATGTAATTGAGAATCTTCTCAAAGCGGGTATGCAGGCACCTTCTTCCTGCAATGCGCAGCCCTGGGAGTTCATTGTCGTATCAAAGCCCGAAGACAAAAAGGCAATTTCTGAAATGCACAGGTTTGCAAAGCCTGCAGAGAATGCATCACATCTGATAGTCACTCTCGGAAATCTCAATGAGGCCAAGGTAATCGGCATGATCGAGCAGGACCTTGGGGCATGCAATGAAAACATACTGCTGCAGGCAACCCATGAGGGATTGGGTGCAGTTTGGCTTGGTTTTCATCCAATCGAAGATAGGACATTGAAATTGAAGGAGTATCTGGAAATTCCTGACCATTGCATTCCTTTTTCCGTCATCTGTGTAGGCTGGCCTGCCCAAAATGGAGAGGTTAAACTGCGATATGATGAATCGAAAGTGCATTTTGACAGGTATTGAACCGGTTTTAATTTAAACTTTAAAATTTTAATTTTTAAAATAATTCTTGATTGTAGGTAAATTTTGTGATATGGTTATATACCATATTTAACAAAGTTATAAATATCAACGAGGATTAACATGGCTAAGACAGACTTATATGATTTTGAACATCTAAACACAACAACTGAAAGTATTTATGAGTTAAGGGAATTTAACGTTTTGATTATCCTAACAAACGGCACTAACCTGACCAACTGGAAAGATGTTGAAAATCGTGAAGATATTTTATTCATCAGTGAAGATTTGTTCGGTGAAACATCCATTGAAGGCAGATACAAGGATTTGGTTAATCTAAAAGCTGTCGTCACATTCGGTGTTGGAAATATTGCCAGTACCAAGGAAATGTTTTCCGGATGCGAATCCCTGGTAGAAATCGCCGCTTTAGACAAGTGGGATGTTTCGCTTGTAACAGATACCAGCAACATGTTTGACGGATGTTCCAGCCTGGAGGACATTTCAGCATTGGAAAATTGGAACATGTCAAACGTTATCGACATGTCATGCATGTTTAGGGGATGTTCCTCACTGGAAGAGGTTTCAGCCTTGAAGGATTGGGATGTAAGCCATGTTGATGATATGCACTACCTGTTCGCCGACTGTGTTCGCCTTAAGGACATTTCAGCCTTGAAGGATTGGGATGTCAGCAATGTAAGGGATGCGGCATGTTTGTTTGAGTTTTGCACATCTCTTGAAGACATTTCCGCCTTGAAAAAATGGAATCTGGTTAATGCATTCAATGTGACCGCACTTTTTAGAAGTTGTGCAAGCCTTAAGAATATCTCTGCATTGTCCAACTGGGATTTGGGTAAAATGACCAATAATAAAAGTATTTTGTCATTATTTGCATATTGTTATTCTCTAAAAAGCATTTCTGCTCTGAAAAAATGGGATTTGTCCAACATAACCAGAATTTCAGCTCTTTTTGAAGGTTGCGTTTCCTTAAAAAGTGTTTCCGATTTGAAGAAATGGGATGTTTCGAATGTAACTTCCTTTGAATATTTGTTTAAGAACTGCTCTTCCCTGACTGACATATCCGCTTTGAAATCATGGGATATTTCAAATGTGATGTCTCTGAAAAGCATGTTTAAGCATTGTGAGGATTTGGAGGATGTTTCTGACCTGAAGGATTGGGATGTAAGCAATATAAGATCAATGGAAGGCATGTTCAAGCAGTGTGATTCTTTAGTTGACGTTTCAAGTTTGTCCCAATGGAATCTGTCTGAAAATGTGACTTTGGATCATATTTTCGATGACTGTGAACTGCTGGAAATCTATCCCGAATGGTTTAAAGTGGAAGTTATAAAAAATTCCGGCTTTGACAAGCAGTCCCGTAAGAAGGTTATTGAAAATCTGGATGAATCGTTTTTCAAGACAAACAATCTGAATGACTTCAGCAAGGAACAGCAATTATATATTGTCCAAGCAACTTCAAACCAGTCTCTTTTGGCATTTATTGTTGACAGGAGTCAGTTCAAGGAGATTTCAGGCATCGCTTTCAGTAAGATTACAGATGAAAGCGTTCTGGCAGAAATTGCGCTTCATGACCATAACTATGATGTCCTGCCTTCAAAGGACAGTTCAAATCCTTTGGATTTAAATTTCTTTTTTTATAATCGTGAAAAGGCTTTCCTGAAAATCGAAAATCAGGCAATGCTTGTAAACATTGCCAAAGAAAGCCCGCATACTTTAAATAGTATCGAATATCTTGGGGAATATGTTGACAATGAGGATATATGGGTTGACATTACTTTAAATGCAAAATCAAAGGGTGTAAGATTCTTCGCTTTTACAAAACTTCAATCTGAATCAGCCTTTCAAAGGATTATTGATGAATCATCCGATGAAAAGCTTTTAATCATATCTCATAAAAGAATTGACAATGAATAATTGTTAAAATCATTTAGTCAAGTTTAAATAAGACTAACTATAAATTTTTACACAATAACTTAATGTTTTAAGTTAAATTATTTAGAGGTTAAAACTATGGTAAGTGTAAACGTAGAAGCTAAAAAAACCGTAGATGTGATGATTGAAAAAGCAGATGAATTAAACATCGCTGTTGCAACTTTAGATAATGGTGCTACTGTTATCGACTGTGGTGTAAATGTCGATGGAAGCTTTAAAGCAGGAGAACTTTATACTAAAGTTTGTCTTGGTGGACTTGCAGATGTTGGAATTTCTATTCCTGGAGATTTGTCTGAAAAATTCGCACTTCCTTCAGTAAAAATCAAAACCGACTCACCTTCAATTTCAACCTTAGGTTCTCAAAAGGCAGGTTGGTCAGTATCTGTTGGTGATTTCTTTGCATTAGGTTCAGGACCTGCAAGAGCAATCTCATTAAAGCCTGCAGAAACCTATGAAGAAATCGGCTATGATGACAAAGGCGCAGATTTGGCTATTCTGACCCTGGAAGCTGATGTCTTGCCTGGTGATGAAGTCGCTCAATACATTGCTGATGAATGTGACGTTGACGTTAAAGATGTTTACTTGCTTGTAGCTCCTACTTCTTCTCTCGTTGGATCCATCCAAATTGCAGGAAGAGTTGTTGAAAACGGAACTTACAAAATGTTGGAATTCATTAAATTCGATGTTACCAAAGTTAAGCATGCCGCAGGTATTGCACCAATCGCACCTGTTGACCCTGACGGCTTGAAGGCAATGGGTAAAACCAACGATGCAGTACTGTTTGGTGGAAGAACCTACTACTATGTTGAATCCGAAGAAGGAGATGACATTGCTGCTGTAGCTGCTCAACTGCCATCTTCCGCTGCTGACGGATATGGTAAACCATTCTTCGATGTATTCAAAGATGCAGGATTCGACTTCTATCAAATCGATAAGGGAATGTTTGCTCCTGCAGAAGTAGTAATCAATGATTTAACTACTGGTAAAATGTATAAAGAAGGATTTGTAAACGCTGAATTGCTCAAAAAATCCTTCGGTGTAGATGAATAATTTTATTCATCATTTTTTTCTTTTTTTGCAATATTTATTTAACATTTGTTTCATTTTTTAACAACCTTAATATACAGTAATGAATATATTATTTTTGTCGACTCACTTGAGTGATTGATTTTTAAAGGTGAAAAAATGGAAATAATGGAAATAATTAAGGAAGCCATGGTATTTCCCTCAAAGGATATAGTGAAACTTGCAGTATACATTGCTCTTTCAGTTGTTTCTGTCCTGTTGGGAGCATTTGGAATTATATATTTGGCAATAGGTGTGGCATCTCAATCATTTTGGATCATTATTGGACTCATTGCATTTATCGCAGCTTTAATCTTGGGTTTTATAACTACAGGATATATTGTAAGCATTATAAGGTCCGGAATTGAACATGAGGAAAGTGCTCCTCAATTTATGTGGAAAGAAAACCTTGTAACAGGTATTAAATTTGTGGTTTTAAATATTGTCTATTTCATAATTCCGGCAATAGTCGTTTTAATCCTTGGATGGGCTACAAACTTATTTGGAATGGCTTCAATAATGTTTACTAGAATGATGTATGCATCAATGGCCGCTCCTGCAAATGCAACAGTGACAATTGCAGATGTCGTTCCACAGTCAATGATTATTAGTTTCGGAAATTCATTAATCATTGTCGGTATTGTCGCATTCATATTGTTTGTAATCTTCGGATTCCTTGAAACCATGGGTCAATGCAGGCTTGCAAAAACAGACAGCCTCGGATATGCCGTCAACATTCCCGAAGCATTCAGGGACATTGGAAGAATAGGCTTTGGAAAGGTAATTGGACTTACAGTCCTAATATTTGTAATTATTCTTGTTATCAATTGCATTATATCAGGATTAAACGCTTATATAGCAGGATTCAGTATTTTGTCCATTATAGTAACTCCATACTTGTCATTCTTCGCTGCAAGGGCATCCGGACTCCTGTATTCTGATATAGCTTAAATTTTTTTTAAGCTATCTTTTTTTTTTAAAAATTTTTCAATAAACTTTTAAATGATAATTTCCATATATTATATTATTCTATATAGAATAGATACTTCAATTATTTATAATGGAGATGTATAAAATGGCTGAATTAAAAGGTACAAAAACTGAAGCAAACTTACAAGCAGCTTTTGCTGGTGAGTCCCAAGCACATACTAAATACCAATACTTTGCTGCAAAAGCAAAAGAAGAAGGTTACGTTCAAATCCACGATATTTTCATGGAAACCTCTAAAAACGAAAGAGAACACGCTAAAATCTGGTACAAATTGTTACACGATGAAGAAATTCCAGACACAATAGCAAACCTCAACGCAGCAGCAGACGGTGAAAACGAAGAATGGACCCAAATGTACAAAGAATTCGCAGAAACCGCAAAAGAAGAAGGTTTCCCAATGATTGCATTCTTATTTGAAAAAGTGGGAGCAATCGAAAAAGAACACGAAGAAAGATACAGAACCTTACTCGCTAATGTTGAAAACGATGCTGTATTCAACAAAGAAGCAGAAATCGAATGGAAATGTGAAAACTGTGGATTCGTATTTTCAGGACCTAACGCACCTGAAAAATGTCCTGTATGTGGACTTCCAAAAGCACACTTCGAAGAAAGAGCTACCAACTTCAAATAAGCTCTTTAACTTTTTTTCTTTTTTTTAATTTTGTGATTTAATGAACAAGATGGTAGTATTTTTAATCAGACACCCTCGCCATAATGACGTATCAATCAAGGGTCTGGTTGATGGGGATTATCTGTTTGATGAGCAGGCAAAGGAGTATGCCGATGGAATAATCCAGTATTATCAGGGGGATAACCTGAGATGGGAATTTCCCGCAAACCAGTTCATGAAACATTCAATCAAATGGAATGCATATGAGGAGATGAAGGATTATATTTCAGGCGTTGAAGAGGATTTGGCACTGAAAATTTTCGAAGGCGACAGGAATGTCGGCTATATCTCATATGGTGATTTTAAAATTGATAGAGATGTTCTAACATGGTGATTTGTAACTGATTGGTAACTAAAACTATAAATATCATATGATTAATATTATACAAAAGGAGATGATAAAATGGCAGATTTAAAAGGATCTAAAACCGAAGAAAATTTGAAAGCAGCACTCGCTGGTGAATCTCAAGCTCGTGTAAAATATGAATTTTACGCATCCCAGGCTAAAAAAGATGGTTACGTTGAAATTAAAGAAATTTTCCAAGAATCATCTGACAACGAAAAGGAACATGCAAAAATTTGGTTCAAATTATTGAATGGTGGAGGAGTGCCTGACACTTTAACCAACCTTGCAGATGCAGCTGCAGGCGAAAACCACGAATGGACCGTAATGTACAAAGAATTTGCAGAAACTGCACGTGAAGAAGGCTTTGACGACATTGCAGCATTATTCGATGCAGCAGGTGCAACAGAAAAGGTTCACGAAGAAAGGTACAACGCATTGTCCGACAAAATCAAAGCTGACAAAGTATTCAAGAAAGATGAAGAAATCGCATGGAAATGTAACAACTGCGGATACATCCATTATGGAAAAGAAGCTCCGGAAGTTTGTCCATTATGTGATCACCCACAAGCACACTTCAGAAAACAAGATACTAGTTACATCTAGATTCTTTTTTTCTTTTTTCTTTTTTTCGTAACATTTATATTATTCAACTATCTAATATCTATTAAAAAGTGATATTATGATAGAAAACAACATTTGTCTTTTAACAGACAGTTATAAGGTAACTCATCACTATTTCTATCCTAAAGGCACTGAAAAGATTTATTCATACCTTGAAAGTAGAGTAGGTGCTGAGTTTAACAAAACAATTTTTTACGGACTTCAGTACATCATCAAGAAATATCTTGAAGGCCGTATTGTCACTCAGGAAAAGATTGACGAAGCAGACAACCTGATTGCTAATCATATAGGTCCTGACATCTTCAACAGGGATGGCTGGCAATACATACTGGATGAGCATGACGGCTATTTGCCGATTGAAATAAAGGCGGTCGCTGAAGGAACTCCCGTTGATGTGGGAAATGCACTGATGACAGTCGAGAATACCGATGACAGGTCATTTTGGCTGCCTAATTACCTGGAGCCATTGCTTTTGCAGGTATGGTATCCTTCAACCGTTGCAACTCTCTCTGCAGAGGTCAGAAAGCTATGCAATTTCTATCTGGAAGTGACCGGCTCTGTAAAGGATAATCTTGACTTCATGCTCCATGATTTCGGATACAGGGGAGCAACTTCAACCGAATCAGCCATGCTTTCCGGTTCAGCCCATCTGCTCAGCTTTTCAGGAACAGACACCATTGCGGCATTGACAATGCCTGAAAACTATTACAACGACTCCAACCTATACGGATTTTCCGTCCAGGCAACAGAACACAGCGTAATGACTTCCCTTGGTCCTGATGGTGAAATTTCACAGATTCTAAATGTAATTGATAATGCAAAGGACGGAGTGCTGTCAATGGTTATAGATTCATACAACTACAGGAACTTCCTTGAAGAAGCCGGAAAATCCGGAACAGAACTCAATGAGGCCATTCTGAATTTCCTGGATGGTGAGGATAACAAGATCGTATTCAGGCCGGACAGCGGTGAGCCCGTATCCACAACCATTGACTGTTTGAATCTGCTTTCAGAAGGATTTGGAAGCCATCTCACCGACAAGGGCTATAAGGTATTTGACTTGAACATCGGACTCTTATGGGGTGACGGCCTGAACTATCAAAAAATCCGTGATATCCTCTTTGCAATGAAATCCGCTGGATGGGCAGCCCAGAACATCATATTCGGTATGGGCGGAGGACTTCACACTGCCGTCAACCGTGACACCCAGAGAAACGCATTCAAATGTTCAGCCCAATTGCGTGACGGTGTCTGGCATGACATATTCAAGAATCCTCTTGATTCAAGTAAAAAGTCAAAGACAGGAAGATTCAAGCTGATAAAGGAGAACAAATCTTTTAAAACAGTTTCAATTGACAGTGAAGGTGAAAATTACCTTCAGACTGTATTTAAAGATGGGGAACTGTTGATTGATGACACCTTTGCGGATATCAAGCAAAGGGCATTGAACTATTCAAATTTCTTATAAGGTGATAAAATGTGCACAGCAAGCAATTATATAACTGATAATCATTATTTTGGCCGTAACTTTGACTATGAAATATCCTATAACGAAAGGGTAACCGTTACTCCAAGAAACTATGAGCTTAAATTCAGAAAAATAGATGATATTAAAACCCATTATGCCATGATTGGAATGGCTGCAGGCATTGACGAGTATCCTTTATATTATGATGCATGCAATGAAAAGGGATTGGCCATTGCAGGCCTTAACTTTGAGGGAAATGCAGTCTACATGGAATTTGAAGAGGATATGGTCAACATAGCTCCCTTTGAACTGATTCCATATCTGCTTGGTACCTGCTCCAGCGTGTCTGAAGCCCGTGAGGCACTGAACAAGATCAATCTTGTAAACATTAACTTTGCCGACGAGCTTCCGCTGTCTCCGCTTCACTGGATGATTTCCGATGAGGTTGAATCTATTGTCGTTGAACCGTTGGCAGACGGCCTTAAGGTCTATGACAATCCTGTAGGGGTCTTGACCAACAATCCTCCCTTTGACAAGCAGCTGTTTTACCTGAATAACTACAGGGGTTTGTCCAACAAAAATCCTGAAAACACATTTGGCGTTGATTTGGAGGAGTACTCAAGAGGAATGGGTGCAATAGGTCTTCCGGGGGACCTGTCATCTGCTTCAAGGTTTGCAAAGGTTGCATTTACCCGTGCAAACTCCTATTCTGATAATGATGAGGCAAGCAGCGTAGGCCAGTTTTTCCATATTCTGGGTTCTGTTGAACAGCAGAACGGCTGCACTTTCATAGATGACCCTGATTTGTATGAGTATACCATATACACCTCATGCTACAACACCAACAGGGCAATTCTCTATTACAGGACATATCATAACTCACAAATCACAGCAGTCGATTTGAATCGTGAAAATCTTGATTCATCCGACTTGATAAATTATATGTTAATTAATGAAGAGCAATTCAACTTCATTAATTAAAATTTCTTTTTTTTAGCAATTGATGTGACTGTCAAAATGTTAGCTCTTTGACAGAATTTTCTTAAATTTTTTTATTTTTCTTTGTTTTTGTTAAAAAGTAGTGTCCATCTTTAAAAATGTTTAAATAGTAGTTGTTGTTTGTTTTTCAAGTGGCTTTCATTTTTCTGATATTTTAGTTTTTTATTCCTTTTTAAATTCTTTGAATTTTTAATTAATTTAATATTTTTTTCTTAAACTTATTTTTTCATAGTTTTTCTTTTGTTTGATTGAAAATTAAGCCTTAATAAAGTTTATATAGGTTGGAAGACAAATATTTATATATGAAACCCAAAAATAAATGCCTTCTATTTCTTATTTTGGATGGCAAACAATATATATTTAACTATTTGAATTCTGATCCTGTTCGAAAAAATGATGAAAAATCATCAAAAAGTCATTTTGGCGAAAATACTGTTCAATTTGTTTTATATATTGATGGAATTCTCGATGAAAATTGCTTTATTAATGAAAAAGGAGTTATTGAATACCATGATCCTCATTGTAAGAATTGTTTCTCTAATGATTTAATTAAAAAATCATTTAATAAGCGTAAAATATTTTTAGAAAATGTAATAAGTGTTATAATTAAAGTTAAACGATATTTATGTAAAAAATGCAGAAAATACAGTCAAGTAAGGCTAAATGGAATTTATGAAGATTACTGCAATTTTTCAGTTAAAATGAAAAATAAAGCAGTTAAACTAAGAACTAGAGGTTGGGATTCATTAAGAAATATTACTTGGGCTTATTCTGTCTTTAATGATGTTAAAATGTCTTATGAAACCATTAGAAAATCTTTATTAATTCATGAGGGACTTTACTATTTAAACGAAGAATTAAAAATTTCAGGTTATGTTGCATACGATGTACAATGGATTAGAATCAATAGAAAATGGCATTATCGACATGTATTGTTTGATATAGTCCATAGAATGCCAATAGCAGAGTTATTGGCTAAAAAGGAAGATTCAAAAACAACTAAAAATTTTTTAAAAAACAGTATCCAACCAAAAGACTGCATTGCAATTGTTACAGATTTAAAACCAAGTTATGATAAAATAATGAGAGAATTAGGTTTTGCTCACCAACATTGTACATTTCATTTATTATTAAATATTTATGACTCAATTAGTCCAGAATTAACAAAAATGCGAAAAAAATTTGAAAGAAATTTAAAAAATAAGGAACTAAATCTCTCTGACAATCAAATCAAAGAAAAATCAAAACAATTCATAGAAGATTATAAATCAGAAATAAATGAATATTTAAGTTTAATTTACCAATTATTTAAACAACAAACATACAATAAAGCAATACAATATATAAATTTATTAAAAAGAGAATCAGTTAATTTTCCAAAGCTTTTAAAAGAATATATGAATGAAAAATTTTTCCCAGAATATAAAAAATTCATACACTTCCTTGAAAAAAGACATAAAGGAAAATTAGACAATACAAACAACCAAATAGAAAACTACATAGGCAATACAATGCCACGAGCACACAAAAAGAAGTTTAGAACAATGGAAGGCGTATTTAATCAGATAATGCTTCAAAAAAATGGATGGGTTGAAAAAAGAAAACAAGAGCTAACATTTTGACAGTCCCCAAATGATACCTATTTATATTATAAAAAACTGATATAACTATATTCTATACATTTAGCCAATTTTTTGTGTTCAAATTGGTGCGATGGGGGTAAATTGTTTGAAGAATATAAAATTTATCGCATTAACAACAATATTGATTTTGTTATTGATTGTGATTCCGACATGTTTTGCTATGGATAATGAGACCGCTTTTGCGGTAAGCGATGAAGATGCATTATCTAGTGTGGATGATGATGTCCTTAATGCAGATTACTATTTTGATGCTAACGCTCAAAATGATGATGGTGACGGTTCTCAGGACAATCCCTACAGGAACCTTACATCAAACAGGGTTAAGGACAACTCCATTATTCATCTGAAGGATGGGGAATATCCTTTGAACGCCCAGGTTGGCAGCAAAAACATAACTCTGATAGGTCAAAATCCCCAAAGCACAGTAATCAAATATAATAATCATATAGGGTTTTTTGCTGATAGCTCAATCACTCTTAAGAATTTGACCTTGGTTGGCCTGTCCATTTCAGACCGTTCCAATTCAATTATTAATGCTACAAATGTCATTTTCAAAGATTCCAAAGTAGGTTCAATAAGTGCGACTTTTTCAAATACAAAAGTATATCTTAAAAACTGTACCTTTTTGAATTGTAGTGCAACATCAGGCGGCGCAGTCAGCATTACCGGAGGCAGTCTGGAAATAGTTGACTCATTATTCATGAATAACTATGCAGAGAGGTATGGCGGAGCAATCTATCTTCGTGAAGCCGAATTTGTTTGCAGAAACATGGAAATAATCAATTCCACATCCAAAATGGGCGGAGCGATAACTGCACTATATTCAACTCTTAATATGACTAATGTGACTGCCCGAAACAACACTGCAAGGTATGGTGGAGGTGCAGTATATGCGCTTTTTGGTTCCTTTTCACTTAAAAACTCTGCTTTCTATAACAATACTGCAAAAGACGGTGGAGCACTGTTCATTGATGAGGTGAATAATTTCATACCGTTTAACAATACCTTTGCAGGTAACTCTGCTTTAAGCATTGCAGGTGCAGTCTACTCAGCAGTCAGCAGAAATCTGAATCGCACATCAATTTTGAACGAGTCATTAATGAATTCATTTTTCAACAACGCCGCTAGCCTTGAAAATGATGTTTATGAATGTGAAGCAATCAATCTTAACTATAACTCTTCTCAAAATTACCTGCTTATAAAATCCGGTTCATATTATGATTCCGATTTGCCTTCCAGTTATGATTTAAGGGATTATCATATGGTAACTCCTGTTAGGAATCAGGGTTCAAACGGGAACTGTTGGGCATTCTCTTCACTGGCTTCACTTGAGTCATGTATACTGAAGGCTACAGGAGCCACATATGATTTGTCCGAAGAGAACATGAAGGATTTGATGGCCAAATTTTCAAGCTATGGCTGTCAGATTGAAACAAACACCGGAGGGTATGACCGTATGGGTCATGCTTACCTTGCAAGTTGGCTGGGTCCGGTCAATGAAACTCAGGACCCTTATATAATCGGTGAGGTATTGTCTCCGGTCATGAACAGTATTTTCCATGTTCAAAACATTCTGTTTTTAACTAGAACAAATTATACAGATAATGATGAAATCAAAAGGGCAATAATGAGCTACGGTGCCGTTTCAACATCAATTCATATGTATCAGTCTTCGGATGGAACCGATTTATACAGAAAAGGATCAAATCTTTATTGGTATAGAACAGATAAGAGTGCAAACCATGCGGTTGCAATTGTCGGATGGGATGACAACTATTCAAAAGATAACTTCAAAACAACCCCTCCTGGTGACGGCGCCTGGATAATCAAAAACAGTTGGGGTACCGGCTCAGGCGATAAGGGTTATTATCATGTTTCATATTATGATACCAAATTGGCACAGTTAAACAGTCCATATACCACATATGTTTTCCTTTTCAATGAGTCAATAAAATACGATAAGAATTACCAGTATGACGTAAGCGGAAGGACTGACTTCTTTTTAAACGAATCAAACACTGTCTGGTACAAGAACAGATTCACAGCAACTGACAATGAATGGTTAACTGCAGTTTCAACCTATTTTGAAAAGAACACTGCATGGGACCTGTCAATATACGTAAATGATGTTTTAAGGCATGTCCAGTCAGGAACTGCAACTCCTAGCTATTCAACAATCGAGTTGAGCAGCTTCATTCCACTTGCCATTGGGGATGTCTTTGAAGTTGAATTCAAGATTACTACAGATAAGGAGGCAGGCGTTCCAATTTCTGAAGGCATAATCTCCAACGGAGTTCCAATAAATAAGAAGATGTTTTATGAAAACATTTCATTCATAAGCTATGACGGTGAAAACTGGACTGATTTCTATGGTCTTGAATGGGAATATCCAACACATTCCTATGCAACACAGGTTGCATGCATTAAGGCATTTACGGTATTCGATGTAATCAATACGACCACCAAATTGTCAGTGGATGTCACTGACGTATTTGAAGTAAGGGCTCATGTTTTAAATCAATACAATCTTCCGGTAACAGGAGGTGTCGTCACTTTCACTTTTAACAACAGCAAATATTTCGTTAATGTTGTTAACGGTTTGGCCACACTTAAAATGCCTTTAAAAATCAGTGAGTATGAAGTTTCAGCGGTATTTGATAATGAAGGTTACATTCCATCAAATGATTCAATCAGTTTCAGCACTTCCATGTTGAACACCAGCATTTCCCTTGCAATCAATGAGAACAATCCAATCAACATCACTGCATATGTATATAATGAATATGGCTATCTTATAAATTATGGAAATGTCACATTAACTGTCGATAACGTTCCCTATACTATAGATGTCATCAATGGCACTGCAACACTCAGAAAAGTGTTTGAATTAGGAAAACATAATGTTTCAGCAGTTTTCAATCCAATCTATTATTATAATTCATCAAGCGCCTATCGGGAGTTTGATGTCAGTTTGCTAAGGACAAACGTTACCATATCTGTCAGTGACGTTTACAATCCTATTTCCATCAGCGTAAATGTCACCGATGAGTTCGGCTATGCAGTAACTGCAGGAAATGTCACATTCAATCTTGATGGCGAGATTTTCACACTCAACCTGACCGATGGGGCAGTCAGCTTTACAAGGGCATTCTCCATTGCTTTGCATAATGTTTCCGTTGCCTACAATGGTGTTGAATACTATTATGATTCATCAAATGCATCTAGGGAGTTTAATGCGGTACTGGTAGGTACACAGATTAACTTGACAATTGCCAACGAGTTCAATCCTGTCATCATCACTGTTAACGTTACAGACCAATATGGAGACGCAATTGATGTGGGCAATGTCACCTTCACTGTTGACGGAACACAGCATGTTGTTAATCTCAGCAACGGAACTGCACAATGGGATTGCTTCTTTAAGAATTTAGGTATGAATAATGTCTATGTGACCTATAACGGATTGGATCGATATTATGGCTCATCAAACGCATCAGCTAATGTTTGCGTAAATACTACAATATTGTCAAATGATGCTACAATGACATACGGTTCCAAATATTCATTTGCCCTATTGGACAATTATGGAAATCCGTTGAATCATACAGCAGTTTTAGTCACTGTAGGATCTAAGAATTATAATGTAATCACCGATGAAAATGGTACAGGAATTATCGACATTACTTTAAGCCCTGCCACTTATTCGGCTAAAATCACAAATCCTATAAGCAATGAGGTTAAGGTTCAAACAATCAAGGTACTGCCAAGAATTAATGAAAACAGGGATTTGACAATGTATTACGGTGCAGGCAAATACTATACTGTTCGCGTATTTGACGATGAAGGAAACGTCGCCAAAAACGTCCAAGTGACTTTCACATTAAATAAAAAGCAATACATAAAAACAACCGATGCAAACGGTTATGCATCAATCAAGATTTCATTAAGTCCTGCCAAATATACAATAACTGCAGAATTTAAGGGATTCAAGGTATCAAATAGGATTACAGTCAAATCCACTATAATAACCAAAAACATCAAGGTCAAGAAGGGAAAGACCATCAAGTTCACTGCAAAGCTTGTAAATAAAAACGGCAAAATCCTTAAGAATAAAAAGATCACATTCAAATTCAAGGGCAAGACATATCATGTAAAAACCAATAAGAAAGGCAAGGCCACCCTGAAGATTCATAAGAAATACAGGAAGGGAAAATACACCATCACTTCCAGTTATGGTAAATTGAAAATCAAGAATACTATTAAAATTGTCAAATAGGTGATTTAATTGCGTGGGAATAAATTATTGCTATTATTTTCAATAGTTTTAATTTCTTTACTGGTTATTCCTTCAGCTTTTGGTGCGGATAATGAGACGCACAGTCTGGATTCCAGTCTGGACACTCAACCTATTTGCGATGACATTTATTTTGACTCCAATGCTTTAGATGATAAGGGAAACGGAACAATTGATAATCCATATAAAAATATAGGCAATGGAAGAATCGCCGACAACTCCGTTGTTCATCTCAAGAACGGAAACTATGACATTTTGCAATTCAGCTCCTTTAAAAACATTTCAATCATTGGTGAGGATGCGCCAGATACCGTTATCAGGGGCAGCGGCGGTGTTTTGGTTGCCAATTCACGTTTGTCTTTGGCGAATGTCACTATCTGCAACATGAATATATTGAATCAGGGAGACCTGATTGCCTCAAATGCCATTTTTGCCAACTCTTCCGCCTTATCCAACAGCCAAAAGGGCACAAGCTGCGGCGGAGCCATTTACTGTGCACGGTCTACTTACAATGTGTATCTGACAAATTGCTCTTTTGTAAATAACCGTGCGGCATGTGGAGGTGCAATCTATTTGAGCGGAGGCATTCTGGAGGCATCAGATTGCAGTTTCATTAAAAACACGGCTTCAGATTATGGAGGGGCAATTGCATGGGAATCCAATTATTTCAACGGCAACAGGATTGTGATTAAGCGTTCAAATTTCACAGAAGATGTTTCTATAAAGGATGCGGGCGGCGCAATTTATCTCAAGTACGCAGAGCTGGCCGCTGAGGATTTAAACATTTCCAATTGCCATGGCTGTTTTGGAGGAGGATTCACTCTTTTAAGCTGTAATGCTTCATTGACAAATATTTCAGCATTCAACAATTCCGCAAAATATGACGGGGGAGTCATTTATCAGTTTTACGGCAATCTGACATTGAACAATTCATTTTTATCAGGCAGTCATGCCAAAAATGGGGCGGGATTATTCGTCTGCAATTTGGATATGCTTTCTGTCAATAATGTGTCTTTTGTAAATAACACTGCCGATTTGCTTGCAGGAGCATTTTATTCTCTTGTAAATGAGTTATATGAATTTAACAATATCACATACCTGAACAATTCCGCTTTGGAGCATAATGATTTGTTCAATCAGGACAATATATCACTGATATTTTCAAGCGGCAATTATTCGATGTATTATCATGCCGGTTCCAATTCAACTCTTCCAAGCTATTACAGTTCCTTGGATGAAGGGTATGTAACTCCGGTCAGGAATCAAATGAATGGAGGCAACTGCTGGGCTTTTGCTGCATTGGCGACTCTTGAATCTGCCATATTGAAGGCTTCAGGCAGGGAGCTTGATTTGTCTGAAGAGAACATGAAGAATTTGGCATCCATCTATTCCTATTACGGATGGTCAATGGACACCAACAGGGGCGGTTATGATAATATGGCATTCGGTTATCTTACAAGCTGGCTGGGACCTGTACTTGAAACGGATGACGTATATAACGACCTGAGTGTATTGTCACCCGTATTGGACAGCATTCTGCATGTTCAAAACATGCTGTTTTTAAATAAGACTTCCAATGACGATTTGGATTCAATCAAAAGGGCAATTATGGATTATGGTGCTGTGTTTTCTAAAATTTACATGTATTCCCATTATGATTCTGCCGTTAAGAAGTATGTCCAGTACTATAATGGATTTCTGTCAGGCAATCATGCGGTTTCACTGGTTGGCTGGGACGATGATTTTTTAATTCCTGGAGCTCCGGGCAAGGGTGCATGGATAGCAAAGAACAGCTGGGGCGCAAACTGGGGAAATGACGGATACTTTTACATTTCATATTACGACAGGTCATGCCCTGCCCTTGGAGAAGGTGAAGGGGCAATCGCATTCGTATTCAATGACACCATAAGGTATGACAAGAACTATCAGTATGATTTGGCAAAAACCGATTACCTTTTTAACAACACCACCACAGTTTGGTATAAAAACGTCTTCACAGCAACGGATGATGAATATCTAGCTGCGGTTTCAACATACTTTGAAAAAAGTGCAGATTGGAATATGACAATCAGCATAAATAACGTTTCAAGGGCAATGAAGTCTGGCTTTTCACATCCGGGATACTACACATTCAATCTCGATGAGATGATTTCACTTGCTCTAGGGGATGTCTTTGAGATAATATTTAAAATTACTGTGGAGGGTGATGCGGGAGTTCCTATTTCAGAGATTATAAGCCTTAACAACATTTATTACAGTGAGAATATCTCATTCATAAGCTATGATGGCAATTCATGGACTGATCTTTTTAATTTGACTTGGGAATATCCAAACCACACTTACAACTCACAGGTTGCATGCATTAAGGCATTCACTGTCTTGAATCCAATAAACACCACATTGGAATTGTCCATTGAAAACAGAACCGACGATTGCGCAGATATAATCGCCCGTGTATTGAACCAGTGGGGATATCCGTGCTCAGGCAACGTAACCTTCAGTGTCGGAAATCAGACATATGTCGTCAAATCGGTAAACGGCATAGCTAAAAAGCACATTGATTTGGTAAATGCAAGCCTGTCTGCCGAATTTGATGCCGTCGGATATGTTTCATCAAGGGTTGACCTTGAACTTCACAATCCATTGGTTGAAACAAACATTTCCCTCATAATTGATGATTTCCTCAATCCGTTGAACGTCACTGCAGTCATACGCGATTCAAACAATGAATATGCAAGATTCGGATATGTGACTTTCATCATTGATGATGAGGAATACGTTGTAAAGGTATCAAACGGCACTGCAAAACTTGAAAACATCAATGTCTTTCCGCTAAAATTGAATGTTTCAGCATTCTACAGGGATTCTTTTTACTATGACTCATGCAATGTCACTCAATCAATCGAAATGTTGAGGATCGATACAAAAATCAAACTCAATATCACTTCACCAAGCGAAGCCAACAATCCAGTAAACATCAGGGTGGCTGTGCTTGATTCGGAAGACAATCCGGTTAGAAGCGGCTGGGTATATCTTGATATGGATGGAGACCTCTATGCAGTTGAAGCCGGTGACGGTGTGGTGGAAATCAATCATATATTCTTAAGCACAGGAATCAAGACAATCAAGGTAAGCTTTGATGATGTCTATCTCTACAATTCATCAAATGCCTCTGAAACATTTAACGTTTCAAAAATCAAGGTCGCTCCGTCATTAAATTTTGTCATCGATAAAACCCGTGTGGCTTTTGGTGTAGAGCTTGGAGATGCAGTAAAGGAATTTGAAGCCATTCTCCATGTAAACGGCACTGACTATAATGCCACATCCAAAAGGGGGCTTGCCATATTCGAGATTATAGACCTTGATTTCGGAAGCTATGACTATAGCATAAAATTCATAAGCGACATCTATGAGGCCAAAGACTTTAACGGCGTGTTTAACATTACCGTTCACAAAACCAGATTAAACGCTTCAGATGTTCATATATATTATAATGGAGGTTATGTCGTTGAGCTGAAGGACATGCTTGGCGGTGCGGTTCCGGGCAGGATACTCAATTTGACTGTAGACGGAAAAACATACAATCAGACAACTGACGATAATGGAATTGCAGTTTTCCGCCTTGCTTTGATGAGCGGAGATTATTATGCAGTAATATCATTCGGAGGGGATGACGATTACAGCAAGTCCAGGCTGACAACCACTATCCGGTCAAAATCAACAATAGATTTCACCAATAACGTTTATTCATTCAATTCAAGATATTTGGCTGTTTTGCTCGACTCCAATGGCAGCGCAATTGCAAACAGGAAGGTTCAGGTGCTTTTAAACGGAGCGATGCATGAAGTCTACAGCGACAACAACGGCCAAATCTCATTAACCATCAATTTAAATCCGGGCAGTTATGAGGTCAGGATAACTAATCCTGTTTCCGGTGAGGTCAAAACACACTCAATCAATGTCGTAAAGAGAATATCACAAAACGGCGATTTGAAAATGTATTACGGTGCAGGCAAGCTCTATAAGGTTAGGGTTTGCGATGACAACGGCAATTTCATGGCCGGACTCAATGTCAAATTTACCGTTGCCGGAAAAACCTTTTACTCAAAAACCGATAAGAACGGTTATGCATCCTTAAAGATTAATCTGAAACCCGGAACCTATAGGATTTATGCTGAATATAAATGCTTCAAGGTATCGAATAAGATTGCAGTCAAAACAACATTAATCACTAAAAACATCAAGGTCAAAAAGGGAAAGACAATCAGATTTACTGCAAAACTTCTAAACAAGAACGGAAAAATCCTTAAAAATAAAAAAGTCACATTCAAGTTTAAAGGCAAAACTTATAAACTTAAAACTAATAAAAAAGGTATTGTTACTTTAAAGATTACCAAAAAATATAAGGCTGGAAAATATTCCATCCTAACTAGTTATGGCAAATTGAAAGTTAAAAACACTATTAGAATTAAAAAATAGGATTGGTCTTTATGCTTAAACGTAAATTGCTGATATTATCGGCAATGTTCCTAATTTTGCTGGTTGTTCCATCAGTATTTGCACAGGAAAATGCTACCGATAGTCTTGAATCCAGTGCGGATGCTCAAGCACTTTCCAGTGACTTTTACTTCGACAGCAATGCCACAAACGACCACGGCGAGGGAACTGTTGACGATCCTTACAGGGAGCTGCGCGACGGCAGAATCCTTGACAACTCAGTGATTCACCTTAAAAATGGGGAATATGAATTTTCACAGATTGACACCCACACCAACGTTTCATTCATCGGTCAGGATGCAACAAAGACAATCGTCAAAGGCGATGGAGGAGCTTTAACTGTCAATTCTCCGCTTGTTTTGACAAACGTTACCATTTGTAATCTGAACATATTCGTTCAGGGGGATTTCACTGCTTCAAATGTTATTTTTGCAAACACTTCATCCGTCAAGACAAGCAAATACGGAAACGGTTTGGGTGGGGCCATCTATTGCACAAATGACAAAGCCAATGTCCATTTGACCAACTGCACATTCATCAATAACCGTGCCGGCTGTGGAGGAGCCATTTATTTTAACGGAGGAATCCTAGAAATCACTGATTCCACATTCATCAACAACACTGCCATGAATTACGGCGGGGCAATTGCCTGCGAGTCCAAATATTCCCGGGATATCAGACTGACAGTCAAACGCTCCAAATTCATCAATGACAGATGCATCAAGGATGCCGGTGGTGCTGTTTATATCAAATCAGGAACATTCACCGGTGAGGATTTGGAAATCTCCTCATGCAATGCTACTTTTGGCGGGGCATTTGCTCTTTTAAAGTCATATACAAATTTGAACAACATTAATGCCTTCGCCAATGTGGCCAAATATGACGGCGGTGTCATCTATCAGATTTACGGCAATCTGACATTAAACAATTCAATATTTTCCAACAACCATGCAAAAAACGGTGGGGGATTGTTTGTTGACGCCTCATATCTTCTTGATGCATGCAATAGTTTATTCATAAACAATTCGGCCGATTTGCTTGCAGGGGCATTCTATTCACTTTCAAACGATTATTCAGATTTCAACAATCTCACTTACATCAACAATACTGCCATGGCATATGAGGATCTTTTTAAACAGGACAACGAATCTTTAATATTCACCGGAGGCAACTACACATTATACAATCATGTGCATGATGAATCTCCGCTTCCAAGCTATTACAGCTCTGTTGATGAAGGATATGTCTCACCTGTTAAAAATCAGCAGAATGCAGGCAACTGCTGGGCATTTGCCATATTGTCAACCCTTGAATCAGCAGTGTTGAAGGCATCAGGAAATCTTGATCTGTCAGAGGAAAACATGAAGAATCTGGCGGCCCTCTACTCCCATTACGGCTGGTCAATGGACACCAATGACGGAGGATATGACGATATGGGATTCAGCTATCTGACAAGCTGGCTGGGCCCTGCTCTTGAAAAAGATGACGGATATACGGATTTTGCAGTGCTCTCCCCTATTCTGGATGATATTCTTCATGTTCAAAACATTCTGTATTTAAAAAGATCAAGCCATTCCGATTTGAATTCAGTCAAAAACGCCATCAGGGATTATGGTGGGGTATATGCTCCAATCTATATGGTTGCATATTATGATTTTGCCATTAGGAAATATGTGCAGTGCTATACCGGAGACCATATCTGCGACCATGCGGTCGTGCTGGTCGGATGGGATGACAATTTCCAAATTTCAGGAGCTCCGGGAAAGGGTGCATGGATAGCGAAGAACAGCTGGGGCAGTGAATGGGGAGATAATGGTTACTTCTACGTTTCATATTTCGACAACACATGCCTCAAACCGGGTAATGATGGCACTGCAATTGCATTCATGTTCAATGACACCATGAAATATGACAAGAACTACCAGTATGATATAGCCAAAACCGATTATTTCCTCAACACTACAAAAACCGTATGGTACAAGAACATTTTCAACGCAACAGACAATGAATATCTGGCGGCCGTCTCAACATACTTTGAAAAGAGCACTCATTGGGAGCTTACAATCAGTGTCAACGGCATTCTGAAATTGACAAGGTTGGGGGACTCTCCTGCAGGTTACCGTACCATTGATTTGGGCCAGTTGCTGCCAATCAGTGTCGGGGATGTTTTTGAGGTAATGTTTAAAATTACAGTTGACGGAGATGCGGGTGTGCCGATTTCAGAAAAAATCAGCCTGAACAATCTCTTCTACCGTGAAAACATTTCATACATCAGCTATGACGGCAGTACCTGGAGGGACCTCTTCAATATAACCTGGGATTATCCTGACCATACCTACGAGTCACAGGTGGCATGCATCAAGGCGTTTACAATTCTAAACCCTATAAATTCAACAATCTCATTGGCATTTGAAGACAGAACCTCAGACAGGATAACTATTGTTGCAGAGATATTGAATCAGTGGGGATACCCTATTAATTATGGAAAGCTTGATTTTAAGGTGGATGATGAAACCTACACTCTTGACATAGTCAATGGAGTTGCCAAAAAGCAAATAGCTCTTAAATCAGCAAATGTCACCGTTGAATTTGAAGATGTCGGCTACAGCCATTCCATGGCACATGCCGAACTGCACAATCCGCTCATCAACACAAGCATGGAGCTGAACGTTACAGGCGAGCACAATCCGGTTAATGTCACCGCAAAGGTTGTGGATGAATACGGAAATCCAGTAAAATACGGAAATGTCCTCTTTGACATTGGAGGCGTGAAATATGATGTGGATGTAGTTAACGGTACTGCAAAGCTGGAAAATATTATGGTATCACCTTTGAAATGCACAATCCATGCCCAATATGATGATTTGTTCTTCTATTGCCCTTCCCACGCAGACATGCCGGTGGAGTTGTCATTGATTAAAACAAAAATATCACTTAACATAACAACCAATGAGGCCAACAATCCGGTAAATATAGTTGCATATGTCACAGATTTGAACGGCACTCCCGTTGAAAGCGGAAGAATTGCATTTTTCATCTCCGGCGAGCTTTTCGTTTTGGATTTCACTGATGGAAGAGCATATATCAACCATACCTTCAAACAGACTGGCAACAATACCATTTCCGTAACGTTTTATGACAATGGAATTTACAATTCATCCGTTTATGCAGAAAGGATTCCTGTTTCAAAACTTAAGGTTAACATGACTTTGGACATTGCCGTCGATGAATGTGATGCCTATCTGTCCGTTGGAGTTAAGGACTCCTCCAGAGGTTTCACTGTCAATCTTAGGGTCGACGGTGAAGACCATTTTTATTCAACAACCGAATCATATGTGTTATGCGACCTCAAAGGCCTCAAAATGGGTGACTATGATTATGTCATTGAACTGATAAGCTCTATTTATGAGGCGGATGACCTGGCAGGTTCGTTCCACATCAATCATCAAAACACTCGGATTGACGCTTCGGATGCAATAATTTACTATAACGGCGCTTACTCTGTTGTATTGAAGGATGAAAATGGAAATGCCATTGCTTATAGGGATGTTTACTTAACGGTCAACGGTCAGACAATCAAAAAGAGAACTGATGGTCATGGTGTTGCTGTTTTTAATGTTGCTGCTCCTGTCGGATCTAACCAGGCAAAAATCAGTTTCATCGGGGATGATGAGTACATAAAATCATCAAAAAATGTCAATATTGTTGTCAAATCCACAATAGAATTTGATTCATATACTTATGCACTTAATTCAAGGTATCTGGCCACCTTAAGGGATTCAAACGGCAACCTGCTGATAAACAAGCAGGTAAATATGCTTTTCAATGGGGTTTCTTATAATATAATCAGTGATGGAAAAGGACAAATTTCTATAAACGTGAATCTGAATCCTGGAACATACTCTGTAAAAATAACAAATCCGGTTACCGGTGAGGTCAAAACCCAATCAGTAAGTGTGGTCAAAAGGATAACACAAAACAAGGGTCTGACAGCTTATTACGGAGCAGGCAAGTACTATAAGGTCAAGGTTGTGGACGATTACGGCAAGACAGTTAAGGGCCTGAAGGTCACATTCAAGATAAACGGCAAAAAGTACTATGTATACACCAATAAAAACGGTTATGCTTCCTTGAAAATCACCCAAAAGCCGGGTACCTACACAATAACCGCTGAATATAAGGGATATAAGGTATCAAACAAAATAAAGGTCAAATCCACAATAGTCACCAAAGACATTAAGGTCAAGAAATCAAAAACCATCAAATTCAAGGCCAAGCTTCTCAATTCCAATGGAAAAATACTGAAAAATAAAAAAATCACTTTCAAATTCAAGGGAAAGACCTATAAGGTCAAAACAAACAAGAAAGGCATTGCGGTGTTGAAAATCACCAAAAAATACAGGAAGGGAAAATACACAATCACTTCAAAATACGGAAAATTGACAATAAAAAATAAGATAAGGATAGTGTAATCCTTATTTGTTCGCTTTAATCAGTTTACGTGCAGCTTTAATGTCGGTGTTGTAGATATGTCCGGAAGTTGAGTGGTAGTGCACTCCTCCGAAGTTCAGCTTTTCACCGATTATTTCCTTGTTGACTTCCTCTTTCATCTTAAGGCCAAGATAGGCAATGAAAAACATGTTTGAGTAGAATGCTCCGAAAATGTCGTTGCTTCTGAATATGCAGTGGATTGTAAGCTCATTGTCACGGACAAGGCATTGCAGGAACTGAAGACATGGAATGTCCTCCTCTTCGGCATCCTCAATAGGGTTGATTGTAACTGCCACAGCACGGTTTGAACCTGTTGCAGTCAGGATTCTTTTTTTCATGCTTTCGAATTGGTCAACATCAAAATGAGCGAAGATACGATTTGGATATGTATATACAAACCCTTGAGTGTTGTTGATTATTGCAGGATCCTCTACAGATTGCACATAGTTGTATAATGCGTCGCTTTTGATTGGGCATCCTTCAATATCGAACTTGCCTGCCTTGATGTCTGCCAGCATCATGTCTGTGGTGTAGTTTTGATATTTTGCCCTGAACTTCAAATCCAGAGGGTCGTCAATTATATAGAAATTTCCCAAGCTTTCCAACAAGTGATGATTGGAATCCTTGTAGGTTTCCTTTCCGGTCTTTAGGATTTTATCGACAAAATCCAAATAGCATTGATTAATTGTTAACATAATAAAACAGTCCTTTAAATTATATTTTACTATGTATCGCATAATATATATTTTTAATTAATCATGATTCTACATGAATATTCACTTATCCTTCATGTTTAATGAATATAAACAATTTTTTTTATTAATTGATTTGAGTATATTCAATTATTTTTTCATGTGCATTGTAAATGTAAAGTTTATATATGTTGTTAAATAAAGAATAACATATGCTATATTTTTAGTCTTTAATATAGTTAAAAAAATTAAAAGGGGGTGAAAAACAAGTGATTAAAAAGACGAAGCTATTGATAATTGCTTTATTGCTACTGTTCGTTTCGATTGGAGCGGTCTGCGCTCAGGAAAATGTTACTGCAGATGATATTGCCGGTACTGATAATATCGATGATGTCGATGATGCTGTTGATGTTGAAACTCCCAAGTTAGGCCAAGAACAGACAGGAGAGGTTTTATCTGATGATTCTGTTGGAAATTTCACTGAATTGTCTGATTTAATTTCTAGTAGTGCTGCAGACAGCACTATTAACTTAACTAAGGATTATAAATACGTTTCAGGAGATAAGGTGTATAGTAGTGGAATTTCTATTAATAAGAAATTAACGATTAATGGTAATGGCCACACTATAAACGCTTCCGACTGTGTTGCAATTTTTAGTGTTAGTGCATCTGATGTGGTCTTGAAGAATATAACTTTCACAAATGGATATGCCAGTTATATGGGGGCAGCAATCTCAGCATCAGGAAATAATTTTAAGATAATGGATTCGGTATTCAAGGACAGTAAAACAACATTGGCTGTTGTATACACTTCTGGGAGTTATGCATCAATTATTAATTCCACATTTATCAATAATAAAGGGGAAGGTGCCGTTGCACTATATTCGTATGGATATAATCATAAGGTTATAGATTGTAAATTCATTGATAATATGGCGACTAGGCAGTATGCAGCGGCAATATTTCTACGGGGAGACCAAGGAAGGATTACCAATTCAGAATTTATCCACAATGTTGCCAATACCACTTCAGATCAAAGGTATCCTGATGGTGGAGCAATCTATATTTTTGGTAATTATGCCACAATCGATGGCTGCAATTTTACAGACAATATACAACTGAAAACCGGTGGGGGAGCTCTTTACTGTGGTGGATTTTATGGAACCTTAAAAAACTGTAATTTCATCAACAATTCCGCTCCAATGTCTCATGGAGGTGGAGTCTCTATTTTAGGTGGAGGATGGACCATTTCCAATACCTATTTTGAAAACAATACGGCCGCCACTGCCGGAGGAGGATTGTATCACAATGCAGTATGGGGAACATTATACAATTTGACATTCGTTAACAACTCCGCCCATATGGGTGGTGGAGCGCATCTTTCCTATGATTATTATCGCGTAACTGACATGAATTATGCTTATACTACCTTATCTGATTCAAGATTCATTAATAATCATGCGATATATGGTGGAGGGGCACTCAACACAATTTCCCATGTCAATGTTGACAACTGTGAATTTATAGATAATTCAGCGAATAATTATGGTGGTGCATTAAGCATTGGGTTTTCCAACATAACAAATTCAAGATTTATAAATAATACAGCCCCATATGGCGGAGCGGTATTTTCATATGCATCAGGGGTGACAGATTCCAATTTCACTGACAATAACGCCAATTTCGGAAATTCCGTTTATGTTGTTACAAAATCATATCTGAATAATAATAGTGGTGATGACGACGCTTTCAGCAAACCAGCTATCGATGGTGGTCAAATTACAGGTTCACACGATGTTGAACATATGCTTGAAACGGAAGCGGGATATTATGGATTCTGTTCTGAATTATATAATTTCAATCCTTATACCGGGGTGTATGATGATACCATGGATTTCATAAAGAATTCCATCAACGGCGAGCCTGTCAAGGAGTATCTGAAAATTTTGATCTACAGATTCCTTGATAACTTTGAAGACTTGAAGCAGACAGGATTCCACAATTACGTTTGGGCATTCACTGACAGGGAATACTGGAATTCAGATGATCCTATAGTTCAAAGCGTAATTGAGCTTTATGATTCAGGATTCAGGGTTCCTAGCGCCAATGCCTGTAAGGTTCTTCCAAACGGAACATTGATGTACATCAATTATTCCTCAATGGTTACACCGTCTTCCCAGCAGAACCTGTTCCTTTTCAAGTTTGCATACGGTGAAGAGATCAATCAGGTTTTCACTAAGGATGCAATAATCAACAAAACCATTTACATTGGAGATACGGTTGACTACAGGCTTGTTATCAACAACAAGGGTAATCTTCCGGTATATGACAACTGGGTTGAGGACAAGGAACATTCCGACGGTCTGGTCTATCAGTCATGGAGGGCAGAAGTTGGAAACTGGACTTACAACGAGCAGCTGCATCGCTGGTATCTGGACGTTCTGGAACCTGGAAGGTCAGCGTCCATTATCCTGACATTCGGTGTGACCTTGGAAGGTTTGTTAATTAACAATGCAACCTCAGGTTTAGGGGATAAGAATGTCAACAACAGCGCTGCAGGTTTGAAAGCTGAAAATCCAAACATGACAGTTAAAAAGAAGACAATTACTCCTCAAGTCAATATTAGCGATTTGGCAATATTTGAAATTGTCGTCACCAACACCGGAGATGTCGATTTGAATAATGTTTTCGTTTGTGAAAGTGAGTTTGACTCCGAGCTTGTTTATGTGGACTTTACTTCAAAGGTGGGAACCTGGAGGCATAGCGTAAATAAGGAAGGTAAGCATGTGTTTACCTTGGCCGAGGTTCTTGAACTGGAAGACAGTGCAAGTTTCAGGGTATTTTTCAATACCACTAAAGCCGGAAACTTTTCAAATACCGTTACAGCCGGTTTCAACGACACAACTCTTTCAAATTCCACTAACACGACAGAAGTTATAGGAAATGACACTCCAGTGGTTCCTTCCAACGAAACCAATGGAACTAATGGAACTAATGAAACCAAGGAAACGGTTGATATAACTCCTGTTGAACCAACAGACAACGATACAGCTGATGGGGAGGTTGATGATGAAATCTCTGAAACTCCTCCTCCTGAGGATAGGCGAAAAGCTGTTTCAAAGCATCCGGTAGATGAAAAAGCTACGGGAAATCCTTTGTTGGCTTTGATGTTGGCTCTGATATTGATACCTATTAGAAGATTTAAAAAATAAATCTTCTACTTTTTTTTATTTTTTGATATGGATGGACCCGTCCAGATTATTTGAATTTCAACCTTCTTTTAAAAATTCAACATATTGATGTTATTATTTTTATTAAAAATAAGTAACTATTGTTTTAATTGATTCTATTTTTAAGTATATTGCAGGTGATGGTAGTGGAATTTTTCATTCGATTTTTTTGATGAGTTTTGCCGGAACCCCTCCGACAACGGTTTTTGCCATGACGTCTCTGGTTACGACGGCACCTGCCGCAACGATTGCTCCCTCGCCTATTGTGACTCCTGGCAAAATTGTGGCATTGGAGCCTATCCATGCCTTGTCTTTGATATGCACAGGGCTTGGATGCAGTTCAGCTCTTTTTTCTATTTCAAAATCATGATTCAAAGTTAATAGGCAAACGTTATGTCCAATCAGAACGTCATCACCGATATATACTCCGCCCTGATCCTGCATTGTGCAGTTGGAGTTGATGAACACGTTTTCTCCGATATGTATGTTTTTTCCGCAGTCTGTATGGAATGGCGGAACGAGCCTCAATGTTTCATTAACCTCCTGTCCGGTCAGTTCGGCCATTATCTGTCTGATCTCGTCTTCGGTATGGTACTCGCAGTTCAGCTTCATCTTGATTCTTGTAGCTTCCAGGAGCAAATCATCACATAATTCCTGGGCTTCGGATGGGTAATGAATTGTTTTCCCCCTGTTTGCATGTTCCAAAAATTCTTCTAGATTCATATTTAATATTTTATCTCAATTGATTAATAATAATTATCATATTTATTATTTAAATCATGAACCGAGTTGTTTTAAGTCTCATTCCGATGGGATAAGATAGAATCCATGATATCAAAACACACCATAACCTATTTAAACAATAAAAGTTAACTATTATTCATATTATGATTTTGCCGATGGCAATTTAAACTTCTATCAATTCAAGTGGGATACTATGTTAAATTTAAGGATAAATGCCAAAAATAATGTGTTTAACTGTTATAAGCTGTTTTTCAACGTTTCTTAATATGCTATATTATTCATTTCAAACCAATTTAAAAATTGCCGTAATCTCGTTAAATTGAATATATCAATTTGAATATATTTGGAATAGATTGGGAAGACTTTTTGAAAAAAATTATTTATGATAATCATGTTTTTTTTTCAAATGCAGATATTTATATTTCTTGTTTCCGAAAATTAGGGGTTCTAATAGTCTTAAGGGATTTGTAAAATTAAAGAGGATGAATTAAATGTTATTTAATACAATTGAAGAATATAATAATGATTTAAACGATATTGAATCTCGTTTACATAGTATGGAAGAACGTATGAAACAATATCCTGAAAGAAAGGGCATTGCAATAAATTACAATAGTTTTAAACAGCTTCATGATATTATCTTAAAAGATCGTGAAGATTATGTTAAAATGCTTGGGGAAAATACAAAGGTTCATTTCAATAATGAGGCGAAACATGATTTTTCCCTTCAGTCAATGTCTGAGATATTTGGCGGAGTCAACGATTTGACTTTTTCTCTTGCGGACATATTGAAAAGTGCAAAAGGCTTGAAATCAGATCATATCCCTTCAGTCAGGAAGGTTTCAAGCGGTTCCCTTCATCTGACATTTTCAATGGGGGATGAAAAGACAGACTTGAGGGAAGTTCAGTTGAACTATGATATATTCAACACGTTATTTGATGTTTTTGAATGTGGTGAGGAGGACATTCCAAAATTAAATGACAAGTTGGGAGGTAAGTTCATATCCAGCTATCAGAACTTCCTCAATATTCTAATTAAGCATAAGCTGGACATCACTTTGGAAAATTCAGCGAGAAATGTGACACTCACTCATGAGGATGCCCTAAAGGTATATAACATATTGTCACGCTAAAAAAAGTGGGGGTAAAATATCAGCTTGTATATCTTACCATCAGACTGAATAGTTCCTTTGCCCTGTCGGTGGAATTGGCTGCGGTTATGTTTTTGGGTATTTCATATACGAATGTCGGATAGCCCGCCTTTGCAATCGGGCATGATACAAGCTGCGATGAAGTTGAATTGTATGCCTCATTGTCGGTTGTAGGATAGTTTTCAAAATCGCTTGTTGCATAGATTTTTTTGGCTATTTCCACTGACGCATCATCCATTTCGGGAGTTGCCAGATAGAATCCTTCATCATCACCCTTGTCTTGTGAATGGCTGATTATTACACAATTCGCACCGGATTTTGTAACATCAGGATTTACATAGTCATGAACGAGCTTCTCTCCGTTTGCCCTTCCCTTGTCATAGTTTTTTGCATCTTTTGTCACATTTACCTGATAATGTATGACGTTGACTTCGGAATGTCCGTTTGCATATTCCTTGGCCGCCTGAATTTCAGGACCTATTGAAACATTTTCCCGTGGATGCATTCCTGTAATCAGTGCAATTGTATCTTCTGATGTCTCGCATCCGTAAATAATTCTTTCAACACTCCCCAAATCGTTTTTTGCAAGTACCTTATAGGATACATGCTTGTCCTGATAGTTTTCAAGGGCCATAGCAGCTCCAAGGGCAATCAGGATTACAAAAATGAGAAGCACTTTTGTTCTTCTTTTCAAAGTTTCACCTTAATTTAATTTTTCGTTTATTTAATTAATAATTTTTTGGTGAAGTTCAAAATAAAAAAGAATAAGGCCGGATTGCTCCAACCCTATCCGCCAATTTTAGTTGTCTCATAACTAATATGTTTCTCATAATTCATTGTAAAGAACGGGGAAAATTCTTTACGTTATACTGTTAGTTTTCAAAATATATATTGTTTTCCTTTGTTTTGAGGTCAATTCAATTGTTTTAAAGCAATTTTACATAACCTGAATTGCTGAATTTAAATATAATGGTTTTTTCGTTGCAATTTCACAAGGCAAATGCAATCATCCTGCCCCAAAAATCCGATGATTTTTTTTGAATGAACAGCTACTTTTTTTGATTTAACTTCCCTAAAATTAAATAAACTTTCATTTTTAGGATACTTTTAAATATATTATAAAATATAATTATTAATACTTAAATCTTTTAAGTGACAATTCAAAAATGAGTGAAAAATATGACAAACGAAGACTTTGCAAAAAAGATAAAGGACATTAGAGAAAGACAGGACATGTCAATTGAAGAACTTTCCGAGAGAAGCGGAGTAAAGCTTGAAGTTTTAGAGGCTATGGAAGCCGGGGAAGTAATTCCGTCCCTCACCCCACTGACCAAAATGGCAAGGGCATTAGGCGTAAGGCTCGGAACATTTCTCGACGACACACCTGAACTGGGACCTGTAGTCACAAGAGGCGGCGTAACAGAAAACTCACTTTATTTCTCAGGAAGGGAAGACGTTACCAATGCAACCAACCTTGAGTTCCACTCCCTAGGTGCAGGAAAGATTGACAGGAACATCGATCCGTTTTTAATCGACATAGAATTTGAGGAAGGCGAAAAGGAACTTTCATCCCACGAAGGGGAAGAGTTCATATATGTTCTTGAAGGCGAAATCGAAGTGATTTATGGAAAGGACACATTCACCATCGGAGAGGGTGACACAATATTTTATGACTCAGTGGTGCCTCACCACCTCCACGCAAGCGGAAATGACAAGGCAAAGATACTTGCCGTGCTGTACACTCCATACTAATATGATTGAGGGCTTGATAATATGTTTGAAATATCACAAAAGACAGGGGACAATGCTGTAATCAAATTTTTCACTCAGGATTTGGGATTGTTGCGTTTGCAGAACTATTATTTGAGCCAAGATATGTTGAATTAAAAAAATTTTAGGAGTCATTATTATGAGTGAATTATTTACAGAACTTCCATTAGGAAAGTTTTTCGAATCAATGGTTGAAAAACAGCCTGACCATGAATTTATCGTTTATCCGGACAGAAACTTAAGATTTACATACAAGGAATTTGATGAAAGAATTGATAATCTGGCAAAAGGAATGCTGGCTATCGGAATTGAAAAGGGGGACCATGTCGGAATTTGGGCCAAAAACGTTCCGGAATGGCTGACCTACATGTTTGCAACCGCAAAAATAGGTGCGACAATAGTGACAGTCAACACAGCATACCAGTCCCATGAGCTCGAATACGTGCTCAAGCAATCAGACATGAAGGCATTGGCAATGACTGACGGGTTCAGGGACACCAGCTATTTCGACATTATAAATGAACTGGTTCCAGAGCTTAAAAGCTGTGCAAGAGGACACCTTGTCGCTGAAAAATTCCCTCGCTTAAAGTTCATTTTCCATGTCGGCCAGGAAAAGCATCGCGGAATGTACAATACCAATGAACTGATTCTGCTTGGTATGAACTATGACGACGACGAATACCAGAAGATTAAGGATTCTGTCACACAGCATGACGTAATCAACATGCAGTACACATCAGGAACTGAAGGTTTTCCAAAAGGTGTCATGCTCACCAGTCGTAACATCGTAAACGACGGATACTACATCGGGGAAAACATGAACTACACCGCCAAGGACAGACTGCTCCTGCAGGTGCCGCTGTTCCACTGTTTCGGTACAGTTTTAGGAGTGATGGCGGTCATCACCCACGGATCAACCATGGTTGTCCTTGAGGAATATGACCCGTTGCTTGCTATATCCTCAATCCAGAAGGAAAAGTGCACCTCAATCTATGGTGTTCCTACAATGTTTATCGGAATGATGAACCACCCTATGTTTGAAATGTTTGACATGAGCTCTCTTAGAACCGGTATCATGGCAGGGTCAACTTGTCCTGTTGAAACCATGAAGGATGCTATCGAAAAGATGAACATGAAGGAGATTACAAGCGTATACGGTCTTACCGAAGCCGCACCGGGCTTTACACAGACCAATGCCGCCGATTCATTCGAGAAAAAAATCAACACCGTTGGCCGCAAGTTCCCGAACATCGAAGTAAAAATCGTCGATCCCGAAACCGGCGAGGAATTGGGTCCCGGCGAAACCGGTGAGATAATGTGCAGGGGATTCAACGTCATGAAGGGATACTACAACATGCCCGAAAAGACCGCAGAGACAATCGAACCTGACGGATGGCTTCACTCAGGAGACCTTGCGACAGTCGATGAGGATGGATACTACTCCATTGTGGGCCGTATCAAGGACATGATCATCCGTGGAGGAGAAAACATATATCCTCGTGAAATCGAGGAATTCCTGTTCACCCATGAGTGCGTGCAGGATGTTCAGGTTGCAGGAATCCCTGATGAAAAGTACGGTGAGCTCGTAGGTGCATTCATTATTAAGGAAGACGGGTTTGACGATGTCACAGAAGCGGATATCCGTGACTTCTGCATAGGTTCCATTGCAAGGTACAAGGTGCCTAAATACGTGTTCTTCGTGGATGAGTTCCCGCTCACTACAAGCGGAAAAATCCAGAAGTACAAGCTGGGCGATCTGGGCCTTAAGCTATTGGATGAACGCCGTGAAAGGGGAGAATTATAGTTCTCCTAAACCATTTTTTTTTACATTGTCATATCAATATTGTTCCGATTTCATCAAAAAAACATGCACCGAAACTTAAATGATTTTGGATGAATTTTATTTTTTTCTAAATTTTTATAACATTGTTATTATCATAATAATTTTTCTGCTGAATTTCAGCT